>JAICHI010000009.1 GCA_025922735.1 Nitrososphaeraceae archaeon
ATCAAATACATGCTTGCGCTTTTTCGGATCTTTCTCAATACTGTTAAACTGACGCCATGTGCTCCAGTTAACGGGAGCTCTGGCAAACCGGTAGCGTGAAGAAATAATCTTTTCATTACGTAAATTGTATAGCTTGAGCTCAAGCTTTTTCGTTGACGAATCCGCAATGTTTTCGAGTGAGCTTAGAAACAACTCCCTTGGCTGAGAAAAGAAGTTGACAAACGTCTCTGCACTAATAATCCTCATTTCTGCAAGCCGCTCTATTATGCCTTCGCTATAGGAGAAACCTGCATGTTGCTTATATCGCTCGTCCATTTCCGCAATGTAGATCTGCTCGTCGAGCTGGCACCATTGATTTAGGTCCATATGGCTTGAGCGTACAGACTATCCAATTTTAAGTTTCAAAATATAATAGTAATATATGCAGCTGCTAGCAGTATATACGGAATCCAGAATCCATAACCGATAGCATGAGGGTAGTAGGATAATGAGGTAGGCTGACAAAAAATTGGAGTAAAAGTTGCGTTAATGATTTTTCTTACTTCTTCTATCAAAAAATACATGAGCACCAATAAAAGCAGAACCTGCAAACATGAAGGTAGCTTAAATGACTATCAATACATATGCCGCTACAACAACAGCAGAGCACTTTGCTGCTGCAATAGGCAATCGTTCTTCTTGTGGTGGTAATACTTCATCATCATTATCATCACAATCGAGGCGCATATTTTTACATTCAAGATTGGCACTGACGCAGAATGTGTGTGTGATTATTCAATACTAAAAGAAGAAAAAGGTGTGTGCTCTTATGCACCAGCCATGTTATTGCGCAGCTCTACTCCTTTATGATCGTCGGCTTGCTCTAAAGCAGCGGCCTTGTGCATTTCTGACAGAGCGCAACCCATCTGGGCTTCGGGCTTACCTCTTCTCATTAAGCCTCGGTATAAGCCTGCTTCTAGGGTCTGACCGTGAGCCTTCTCCCATTCTTCGACTGGGATGCTATACTTCTTCTGAATTCTATCGCGGTACCATTCTGGGATGACATTGAATGCACAGAATGGGATGATTCGGAGGTCTGGAGTAAGATAATGGATGTCACATCTCTGGAGCCTTTCAAGATCCTCATTGTACTTGTCTTGGAAGTGCATCATGCCAAGAAAGAGTGATCTTACGTGCCATGAGCCTACAGAGTCAAAGTTGCGCTTGAGCAGGATGCTTGAGAACATTCTTGCCAGATCTAGGCCTCTTGGCTGCTTGTCTTTGTTGACAAATTGCTTTAGCTTACGGACGACTTCAAGCAGTGCCCAGTACCTATTGGCACCCGATTTGATCTCGTCAGCCTTTTCTTCAAAGTATTCAAGGACTCCCTTGATGTCAACAAACGATGTAAGAGGTATCAGTTTTTTTGTATCCCTGTCTTCAAATACATAAGTGCCTGCGCCGCATGCAAAGTGTATCGACAATTCATACTTAGGCTTCTTGCTGAAAGCCTCAATCACATTTGTCATGGGCATGCATGAGGGGACTGGAAACCACGAGTCTTTTGAAATTTCACCATTAGTCTGCTCTTCGATCCTTTCAATGCAGTCTGGAATTGTAATTCGGTATTTTTCACGCTCTTTCTTTGTCATCCTGCCTGTAAGGGACACAGGCTGGAAGTTGACAGCGTGAACCACATCTAGGTTCCTCTGGGCGTATCCGATGATTCCACCAAGCTCGTGGTCATTAATCGACTTGATGACTGTTGGAACGAATACTACAGTCATTCCACACTTTCTTGCAGATTCCAATGTATATGGAATTTCCCAGTGATTCTTGGGGTTTGTCTTTGGACTTACGCCGTCGAATGAAAGATAGAGGTTGTTGACACCTGCCATTCTTACCTGGCGCATAGTTTCTGGCGACATGGCCAGTTTGATACCGTTGGTGTTAAGTTGGATATGGTCCACACCCTCTTCCTTCATTATATTGATGATTTCATTAATGTCATCTCGGAGCATCGGCTCGCCTCCCGTGACCTGAATAGAGTTACCTGCGATGGGCTTTTCCGCCTTGAGAGTCTTCATCATAGCCCTTATCTGCTCCATGTTTGGCTCATAGAGGTAAGCGCCCTCAAGACCCTTCTTGACGTAAAAGAAGCAGTACCAGCATGTCAGATCACATCTATTGGTGATGATCATGTTGGAAAGCCCAGAATGTGAAAGGTGATTCGTGCAAAGTCCACAGTTGTTGGGGCATGAGCACTTGTCTATCATGACATTTGGAGCATGGGCGCCCTTGCCATCCATCCAATAGGTACTGAACTTCTTGTACATTTCATATGAGCCAAAGTATAGCTCTTCGCATTCACCGTGCGTTGGGCATATCTTACTCATAAAGACCTTACCCTCCCTTTCAAAGACCTCAGCATCCAGAATCATATTGCAGTCGGGACAGATGCTTTGTGTGAACCGAATTGTGCGTTTAGTGCTTACACTTTTGCTAGACATATTCGAAATTTGGATTAAGTCCATACTACTGCTACCTTTTGGACACAATCCTCGCTTCGATATAAAGCTAACTTACTAATTCCTACGGTGATGAATAGGTTTATAATCATGCTCGATTTCTCGAGAAAACAATCAAGTTCTACATTGAAGTAACAGTGGAGCTCTGTTCTTTTTTGAGAGAATGAGATATAACCCTTTTAAACCTGCCAGATATGGACGTTGTATCACTTACTGAAAAGCGCACATACATTTAAAAAGCAAAAAATATACCATAGTGCCCAGTTTGAGAAGAAGTGAGTATTAGCGACAGGTCAAGGAAGGCGATGGAAAACCTTGGCTTGACAGGTTATGAGATACGTGTTTACCTTTCACTGCTTGACACAGGCTCCATGACTGCCGCAGACATTTCAAAAAAATCAGGGGTTCCATACTCGAAGATCTATGAAGTCCTCAACAGTCTGGAAGAGAAGGGATGGCTGGAGTCTGGCAGCTCGAGGCCGCAAAAGTTTTTCCCCAAGTCTCCCTCAACAGCTCTTGGAATCATGAGGACTCGCCACGAGAACAACTTCCGCGAGAGCCAGAGCACTATCGTAAACGAGTTGATGCCAATGTATACAAAAAGCGGCATAAAGGAGAGGCCTGAGATATGGGTCGCAAGAGGAGTCTACAACATAATCGCCAAGGTCAATGAGATAATCCAGAACGTACAGCAGGAACTGCTAGTCGCGCTACCCTTTGTTGCGGTGGACATAGCCAAGCCACTCCAGCCAGAGCTCAGGACCCTGCACGATAGGGGAGATGTCAAGATAAACATCCTTGCGTCTGCCAAGATAAACCCTGATACGGTTAAGACACTATCAAGGGTGGCAGAAGTGAGGCTCAACGATGGTCTTTTTGGAGGCGGCATAATAGGCGACGCAAAACATGTCGTGATACTGCTCGGAGAAGGCACCGGTGAGAACGGCAGCTTTGAACCGATAGCGATCTGGGCTGACCACGCAGGGCTTGCAGGCTTTGCAAAAGGTTACTTCCAGTACCTGTGGGAAGACGCTAGCGAGAAGAAACAATCTAGGTAAAAACGGCGTTATACATATGCAGATAAGTTAATACAGTTTGGCGAGAACACAGTAACCACCGTGGAGTCTGTCGTTGCGAGGAAAAAGCAGCAAGTGACTACAGATGAAGAGCTGTACGTTGGTACAGCAGGGTCTGAGCATATTGAGATGTACCTGAAAGCAATATGGTATATCCGCGAAAGAGGTGAGGAAGTTAAGGTGAGCTCAATAGCTAAGCTTCTAAACGTCACCCAGCCATCTGTAGTTCAAATGCTCCGCAAGTTGAACAGATCCCAATTTGTGCGCTACAGCAAGGGTAGCGTGGAAATGACCACGAAAGGAGAGCACATTGGCAAGAAGATGATGCGAAACACCAGGCTGCTCGAAGTCCTAATGAAGGATGCTCTCAAAATAGAAGTAGACGACGAGATGATCTGCGGGATAGAACATCATATGAAGGATATGTTCACAGATGCACTGTGCACGCTTTTGAAGCACCCACGCAAGTGCCCTCACGACCACAAAATTCCAAAGGGCAAGTGCTGTTTGTAGATTTTTATTCTTGCAGTCCCTCATTTTTAGTGTGGACAAGCGATGACTAGATAGCCCTACTGACTTGGTGAACGAGATCTTGAGTAAGGAGTTTGTCCACTTCCTCTCTTATATCTCACAAAACTTGATAAATGGCTAGGTGGCTTTTATATATCTACATTGGTTAACATAGAAACTCCGTCTTCATTGGAGAGCTTTAGAAAGTTTATCATCATAAGCACCTGCAGGTCCTTCATACCTGAAAGTTATCTGCGCGATTATGAAGTATTTCCAGAGCGCGAAGAGGGTCCTGGAGCAATCTATATTGAAGCTGCGGACAAGGTTACACTGAAGAAAATAAGGGAGATGACGTTTGTAAATGCAAAGGAGATCCTTGGCATCATTTATTCATCAAAAAGCGGCAACACTCAGCTAAAGTGGAGGCAGACTCGCAGGAGAATAGGTAAGGTACAAGGCTTTGCATCGCCAAATGCCCTAGTCAACCTAGTTGAGTCAGGTGTACTGACACAGGAATGGGTTGATAACTATTTGAAATTGATCCAAAACCAGCAGCAGAAGCAGCAAGGCCAAGATCCATCGTCTGCTGTAACTGCAAGCGAAAAGACAGTATGATAGTAAAGCCAAGCGGCACGTCAAACACTGCTTTTTTTATAATCCCGGAAGATTCAGATGACCTCTTTACATTGCGCCGTCTCATAGAGAAGGGTGAGCGCGTCATTGCAGACAGCACTCGTCTAGTCAAGCAGGTCAAGGAATATGGCCGGCCTGACAAGGGTGAGCGCGTCAAGGTGCGTGTTACCATTAAAGTAGAACAGAGCAAGCTTGACTCTGCAGTAGATAGGCTTAGGATATCTGGCATCATCATAGATACAGACAACGAGATGGTGCCAAAAGGGACTCACCATTCACTTTCTATACATGCAGGTGACATGGCAACAATAGACAAGGGGAGAAGGTGGCGGGACATTGAGCTTAGGATGTTAAAGCGATCTGTGAGCAGCGCCAACTTCATTCTAGTGGCAATAGATACGCAGGAAGCAGCCGTTGCCAAGGTGTCTGGCACACATGTTAAAGTGATCCCAAACATCTATTCCGGCCAGAGCGGTAAGCGCTATCAGACGAAAAACCCGGACATTGAGACCTACTTTGTAGACATCGCCAAGACCGTTTCTTCAGTAATTGATGAAAATGACAAGGTCATCATATTTGGTCCAGGGGAAAGCAGACGCAGGTTCTTCAATATATTGGTGAGCAGGCAGTATGTCCTAAAAGACATGGTGCAGATTGTTGATGGCATGGATGTTGCAGGCGAGGATGGAATATTTGTATTCCTGCGCTCAGCAGCAATGAAGCAGATCATGAGCACAAGCAAGCTTGCTGAGGTGTCTTCAATGCTAGATATGGTAATGCTGATGGTGAACAGAGGGGAAGCAAAATTTGCGATGGGGATGAACGAAGTGTCAAATGCGGCTGCATTGAAGGCAATAGAGGCGGTAGTATTCTCCGATTCCATCTTCAAAACCGCAAATGAAGATGAGATAGTCAAACTACTCAATTTGATTGAAAGCTATGGAGCAAAGATGTTTGCTGTCGACTCATCGACGGATATTGGTCTGCGTGTATCGTCACTTGGCGGCATTGTGGCGGTTCTTCGCTACGCGATACATTGATTCTGCAGCGAGCCATGACAGATAGGGCTTCGATACATTGCTCATTTTAAGCTCCACTATCTCCGGCACTTCGTATGGATGAAGCCTTACAATTTCAGCCTTGAGCCTTTTTGCGGATTTTGAAGTTGTTTTGAAAAGTACAATGAATTCGTGCTGATCCTCTACTTTTCCTTGCCAAGAGTAGATTGACCGGATCTTGGTAAAATTGACACAAGCACACAATTTGGCGCTGACGACGTGGTTGGCAACATCTGCAGCCAACTCTTCGCTTGGAAACGTTGACAGGATTATGACTCCCGTACTAGCCATATTTCACATATGGCTGTTAATGCAATTAATTATTATTCCTGCACTGTTTCGCAAAGTGGGTTTGCCTTTATGACTATAAACTCCTGGTTTGCCATATTCTTTGACATTACTTTTTCAAAATCTGTCTTGGAGCACGCAACGACGATAGTTGTCTTGTCTGTGTGATATAGGTCAAATGCCTGTCCTTGGTGCCGCTCTACATCGCTAATATAGTCTTTGACCTTTGTCTCAAGTGAGGACAGTAGTTCTATCCTGTCGCCTCTCATTTCATGCGGGTCAAGCGTCCATGCTATCGCCACTTTTGTTCTGCTTGCCTTAAGGTCGCGCTTTTTCAGTGTTGCCCGTATCTGGTCAATAAGAAACTTGACGTACCCATCTACACCCTTAATGCTACCGTTGACGAGATACATCAGCGGCCCTGTGCCATCAAGGGACGACCCTATTATTCGGAGGTCATATAGCCCGCTTGTAACGTCATCGATATAGATATCGGCAAATGTGCCGCGCATCAATTCACTGAGGGTATTGTTGTCAGTGGCCTTTTTGCAGATTTCAAGGATGCTGGCCATTCCAGAGTAGTGGCTCAACGTTTTTATGACATGCACCAGCTCGGCTGAATTGACATCTACAAACTTCAGCTTGCGACGCGTGTCAGGGTCGTAGAGCATCTTGGAAATATGATTGTCGTGTTTAGATTTTACCGACCCTATCAGAGTCTCAGAACTAGCTGTAGTAATAGCACTCATTGGGAGGTAATAATACGATACATCTTTCTCAACAGTCATCCCTGTCATGTGCTCTATTAGGGCAATGTTTTCATTGTTGCCACCTACTCCTGTCGGAAGCATATAGATTAGAGAGGCGCCCCGCTTGAGCGCCTTGATGGCATCCTTGAACTTTGTCATAACGTCGCTTTTGACGTCTGGGCCGACCTTCCTTATTCTGGGAGCAAAATAGACGTATGAGGCATTGCTTATCGCAATGTCAATAGGCTCTAGATCAAGGAGAGGTTCATCTTCCATAAGCGAGCTTACGTTTGGATATGTCCTTGCTATATCCGGCTTGAGCAAGATAGCCATCCTGACCGATTCATCGATTAATGAAACCTTGGAGCCGTTTATGGCTATCGAGGAAGCTATTCTATATCCTTCAGTGCTCAAACCATATACCGCAACAGAAGCGGTAGTGGTGGTAGTAGAAGAAGAAGATGTGGCACTCAAAGTGTAGAGTAAGCTCCCCCTTTCATCCCTCCGTATATACCTCACGTGGTCTACAAAAGGTTTTTCCAATGGCTTTTCAGCTACATTGTATATTTGAAGATCTGGTTTGACATTTTGACGCCAAAGCAGGTGATGTTTTTCAAGCGTGCCGTCACCTTGCTGCACAATTCGGGTCATGAGGTTCTTTGCACCTCAAGAAAATACAGAGAAGCAGTTGAACTTGCTAGAATTAAAAAGCTCGATCTTACATTCGTCGGAAGCCACGGCGGAGCTGATAGATACAATAAGCTGCTTGAAAGCGCTCGCAGGACGTACGAGCTTGCAGAAGTTGTAAAGCAATTTGGGCCAGACGTGGCTGTCACCTTTTCATCACCAGAAGGCTCACGGGTAGCTTTTGGCCTTGGAATCAGGCATATTGGTTTTAACGACTCGCCCCATGCAGAAGCTGTTGCAAAGCTTACAATACCTTTGACAAGCAAGCTATATTGCCCTTGGGTGATACCACACTCTGCATGGTCAGGTTATGGCATAGCAAGGAAGAACATTGTGCACTACAGGGCGCTTGATCCAGCGGCGTGGCTCAAGCACCATGATAACGACATACCGGAAGTTATGCAGGATAAAAAGATGATCCTTCTTCGACTTGAGGAAAGCAAGGCATCATACATTGCAGACAAGAAGGTTAGTGCTACAAAAATGATCGATAGCTTTGTAGACGAATTATGGCAATCAGCTAACATTGTAGTACTCTGCAGATACGAAGACCAGATAGCAGAAGTGGAGTCACGCTATGGCGACAAGGTGCAGGTGCAAAGAGATGTAGTTGACGGCATCACCCTCATAAAATCTACACAGCTTTTTGTCGGGGCAGGCGGCACAATGACTGCCGAGGCAGCGCTCCTAGGCAAGCCTACAATATCGATAGCACCTATCCAATTTTACGTTGACAAATACCTTGTCAAATCAGGGTTAGTCAAGAGAGCAATCAACTCCAGATCGCTTGTAAGGCTTGGAATGAAAATGATCTCTGACGAACGGTACATACAGACGCAAAAGAAAAGGGCAACGCGGATCCTTGGAAGGATGGAAGACCCCACAGAGACGATAATTAATGCCTTAAGATTATAAGTATGTCCCAAATAGCTGAAGTTACGCCCGGAAGCCCGGTGGAGGAAAAAAATTTCTTTTTCCGCTGAATGTAGTGGCCAAGCATGGGGGCCTTTGGAGCCCTCGACCCCAGTTCGAATCTGGGCCGGGCTATCATAATTAAATAACAATGTAAATGCAGATAGTGCAAATGGTGTTATGGGCAAGAAGAAGATCTATGTGACAAGAAGGATACTAGAGCCTGCCCTTTCCATACTCTCGAGGAAATGCCAAGTAACGCTGAACAAAAAGCCCTGCCCGCCAAGCAGGGAAGAGATATCGAAAAATGTTGCTGGCAAGGCAGGCATCCTATGTATGCTGACGGACAGGATTGATGCAGAGGTGATGGACAAAGCAGGTTCAAACCTTCAAGTCATCAGTTCATACAGCACAGGCTTTGAGCATATTGATGTCAAGGAAGCGACGGCAAGGGGTATCTATGTTACCTATACGGCGGATATCCTTGCTGAAGCAACAGCAGACTTGGCATTTGGCCTTATCCTTGCATGCGCACGCAATATTGTAAGTGCAGATGAATATACCAGGAACAAAAAATGGAAGATTGCATGGAGTCCAGATCTGATGCTCGGATATAATGTCCACGGCAGTACCCTCGGCATAATTGGGCTTGGCAGGATAGGATCGGCAGTGGCGCGCAGAGCAAGAGGATTTAATATGAAAGTCCTCTACTATAATCGTAAGAGGAACCGGCAGCTCGAATCAGAGCTCAGAGTAACATATGCAGCGCTTGACGAGCTGCTTGCTCAGAGCGACTTTGTGTCAATACACACAACTCTGAATAGCGCCAGCAACCAACTGATAGACAGGACAAAACTAAGATTGATGAAGAAAACTGCGTTCTTGATAAACACGGCAAGAGGACAGGTCGTAAAAGAAGTCGATCTTGTCAGGGCCCTCGAGCGCAACCAAATTGCGGGTGCTGGTCTAGATGTATTTGAAACTGAACCTCTGCCACGGTCAAATCCGCTTTTGAAAATGAAAAATGTGGTATTATTGCCGCATATTGGAAGCGCCACATATCAGACGCGCTCCAAGATGGCCGAAGTTGCAGCAAGAAACTTGCTTGATGTTTTAGTTGAAAAAAAAGAACCCAATCCAAAGTTTCTGGTAAACCCAGAAGTAAAGAACTTACGGCCATTGTAAGATCATTTTGTTGGCTTACAGGAGTTGTCTATCTTTATTACTTCTTTGACTCCCACTCTTTCTTCTTTCTATCATATTCTGCACGGCTGTATGCCGGCCTAGCGGGATGACCCATTACCACAGTATCAGGCAGAACATCCTTTGTCACTACGGAAGCCATTGCAACCACGCTGTTCCTCCCTACTCGAATACCCGGTTTGAAGACAGACCTTCCGCCTATTATGGCACCATCTTCCACTATTACCCCGGCCATCTTGGGGCTCATAGGATAAGGATCGTTTGTGAATGCCGCTGCCGGCCCAATGAAAACACTCTTGCCAATTACTGTGAGAGGTGGAATGTAAACTGACCCCTCAATTCGGGTATTGTCGCCTATTTTGACCTTGTAATCTACATGCGTCAGCGAACCTATCATGACATTGTCTCCTATTTCAGCTTCTTTTCCCACGTACGCAAAGTGCCATACCTTGACGTTCTTCCCGATCTTGGCACTCTTGTCAACATAGTTTGTCACGCCCGGCAATGCGGTATAGTTGTTGCTCATTCCTTCACAAATGCCATGGATTTCCTTGCCTTATAACTTTGTCAGGGATCTTATTTTGCCACTTCCTCAGAAACTCAATGTCTTGGGCCTTTTGCCTTTCTCTAAGCTCGTCTGGCAGCATGACAGGTATCTCATCAATAATGGGGTAGTAGCGGTTGCACTTTGTGCAAAATAGAATTCCCTCTTTCACGATCTGACCTTCTGAAACGATCTGGAAAAGCTCTAGCGGATAGTGTTTGTCTATGGGACATGCAAGGATATCAAGCATAGACCTGTTCATTTCATTTCAGATCCAAATACACAGGCGAGCCAGTATTGCTTGACAGTATAGCTGCCTCTGCCACCTTTGTCACATTTGTTGCGTCTCTAGCAGTTACGACTATCTTTGCCTTACCTTCTATGGATTCAACAAAATTCTTTAGCTCTAATGTTAGCGGCTCTTGGAACTTCCGGCGCGGCACTATGGTAGCTTCCGCATGGTCTATTCTGATCTCCTGTGTTAAAAAATCACCGGAAATGATGCCGTCAGTGCATACAGCGCTAAAAGTCCTCACCTTTTTTGGAGTGAGCCAGTTGGATGCGATGATGGCCACTTTTTGCCCCTCGAAACCAAGCATGATGGTTGCAAAGTCCTCATGTGCATGAAAGCGTTTGCCAGCACGTGCAAATATGACGTGCGGAGGGCTCCCAAAGAGAAATATTGCCGCATCAATGTCATGCACCGATGTATCATATATTATACCTACATCTGTGATATGTGGCGGCATCCTGTTTTCCCTGTGGAACTCGATCATCATGGGATCGCCATACGTCTTGTCCTCTACGAGCTTACGCGTGTCGCTAACAGCAGGGTTAAACCGCTCGACGTAGCCAGATGTTAGAATTAGCTTTTTCTTTTCCGCCATCTGTGTCATTTCTTCACATTCTTTGGAAGAGAAGGACATCGGCTTTTCAACAAATATGTTGATTCCATGTTGCATAACCTTCTTGGCCACAACTGCGTGCGTGTTTGTAGGCGTACACACTAGGCAGCCGTCAAGTCGTTCCTTTTCTACCATCTCGTCTATTGCAGAATATGCCTGTGCGCCATGTCTGCTTGCAATCTCCTTAGCCCTTGCAAGATCAAGATCGCATACCGCGGCCAGGCAGTCAAGCTCCCTCAACACTCTTGCATGGTTCTTGCCCCATCCACCAACACCTATAACGGCAATTCTAGTGTTACTGTTGGGAGTGCCTACCATACAGAGGTCAACCACTCCATGTATTCTTTGGCTTCGGCAGACACTATCTTGGCATACATTTCACGGATACTACTTGTCAATGAGCCTTCCTTTCCGCTGCCTACAGGGTGGCCATCTATACTGGTCACTGGGACTATTTCTGCTGCAGTGCCAGTAAGGAATATTTCGTCAGCCATATACAGTTCAGTCCTCGCTATCTGGCGCTCGACGACCTCGTAGCCCAAGTCTTTTGCTATTGTAGTGACGGTTTCACGCGTTATCCCTTCAAGGGCTGAATCGGCGAAATATGGTGTATAGATCTTACCGTGCCGGACAACAAAAATGTTTTCTCCAGAAGCCTCACTTACGTTGCCGTACAAGTCAAGCAGAATCGATTCGTCATAACCGTTGCGCTTGCTCTCCTGTGTTGCCAGAACTGAATTGAGGTAGTTGCCTGCAGCTTTGGCAAGTGGAGGGGTCATGCTGTCATGGATGCGCCTCCAGGAAGAGACACATGCCCTGATGCCTTCGCCCTTAAAGTATTTTGCAAAAGGGAACGTGATTATAACAGTATGAGTCGGCGAGTCCTTCGTCACATTAAGGTCAATACCGTGCAGGCCTACAAACGTCACTGGGCGGACATAGCACGACTCTTTAACCTTGTTCTCTTGCAACAGCTCGACTGTAGCATTTGCAAGTTCCCGGGCAGAATATTTGAGTGAAATTGAGTAAACCCGGGCAGAGCGATGAAGTCGCTTCATGTGGTCTTCCAGCCGGAAAATGTAGACATTGTTCTTGGCTGCATAGGCACGTATACCTTCAAAGACAGCTGTGCCGTAATGGAGGGCATGTGTATAGATTGGAACTTTGGCGTCTTCCCATTTCACGAGCTTGCCATCAAACCAGACAAACTCGCCGCCTTTTTCCTTCATGTATGAAGCCACAATCCCTCGCTGGCTTATAAAAATCTTGAACTACTTGTTGTATCCTTCCTTGGGGAATTTCATGCCCATCACCCTCGTGGTTTTATCTTCCATTCTTGCAAACTTGTCCACAATGGACCAGTTCTTCTTGATGATTTCTGCTACTGCTTCAGGTACTTTTGTGCGCCATTCTTCGTCTCTGTCACCTTCAACCACCTGGCGATAGAGCTTTGCCCTGATCGATGATGCGGAAACTTCAAGCCTGTCAGCTTTGAGTGGGTTGAGCCTGTATGCCTTGAGCATAAGCTGTTCGGCCTTGTCGCCAGTGTATGACACGAATTTTTTCTCATTTATCTGTGCAATTATACGGTTGCGGAGTTCCCATGACCGTGACGAAAGGAGCGGCGGCATGTACTTGCTGTACGGCGCGTAGAAGGCATAATCTGGAAGCACTGCGACAGAGTCACCAAAGACGGATTCAACCATCTGTTTGCGCAGCTGGTACGAAAACGGTAGGCTCTTTGTGTTTACCTCCTGCCCGTCTTTAATAAAGCGCACTGGGAAAATGTAGACGCGATAGTCCTTTTTGAGTCTCGAGATTATTGATTGGTGAGCATTAGTCATCGGATTTAGATGCACAAGATAGATTGCGGCGGTGGCAACGGCGGCGGCAGTAGTACTCATGATTTAACTTGGATAGTACAAGAAAGAGGGAATAAGAAAAAGTAAAAGAAACAGCAGGCCTAGCTCTTCCTTATTTCAATTTCAATCGTAGAGACGTTTCTCGTCCTGCCGTCCTCCGATTGGACTGTCTCAGATCCAATCCTCACGTCGCTTATCTTGTATCCGGCATTTTCCATCCTCTTCAGCGTGATTTGCGATACGTCTACTGCTCGTCCAATGCTCAGACCCCTTGCCTTAATTGTCACTTTTGGCTGGTTGGCCAACTGGATCAGAGTTGACGTCACATATGTCATGAGCGGTTTCTTGCCAATGTATATCGTGTCGTGGGGTCCTTCTCTGCGTGGGGTCGTCTGTTCTTGTGATGGTTGTGATGGTTGTGGTGGTTGTGGTGGTTGTGGTGGTTCTGACATGGATGGGTTAAAGCCCTAGGGATAATTTAAGTCAACGGTCAACAAAGCATCTTTCTTTAACTCCTATCTCAGCCTTTTTGTGATTATCACTAGCGATGTAATATAGAGGGAGAGAAATATGTAAGGCGGGCATGCGTATTGATAATCAGTTGCGTTTGTTTGGCAAGAGAGGAGGCAGTAACAAATGGAAGGCAGAATATGACGATACGCTCTACAAGATCTATGATTGGGGTGGCAACCTTGCAGGTTACCTGTTCCCAGCATACAGCAATATTGAGCCCAAAGATGAAGAAATTATTGTTGAGCTGAATAGAATCCACGCCCAAGTCACGGAAGGAACACTTTTGCTTCCGATGGTCAAGCTGAACCTGCTTGATAACAATGAAGGAATGGACATTGACTATGTCATTTCATCACTTGAAGCAAATACGGAGAGAACCAACAGGTGGAAAAAGTGGCTCTACGATAACGCCGAACCATTCAATATTGCAGGTTCTGCCGTATATACTGCAAGGGAAGATCGCAACATGCTTTCAATAGCGCTTGGGATCGTTGGAACGTTCAATCTAGGCGAAAAGGAAGTGCGCGACTTTTTATCTCCATTGCTTGACAAGCTGCATGAAGACGAGCTTCTCTGATTTTATATATATGAAGGTGCTCCTGGGATATGCAAGCATGAAGATCCAGTTTGCGCACCACCTCGTCTGTCTCCAGCACACTGACAAGCAGCTGCGCCTCCACCTTGAGAGCCTTGAAATGGATGGTGCAAACGAGTGTATGGAGGGATTCCTGAGATGCAAAGAGTGTGGCACAAGATACCCCATAATACAGGGGGTGGCAATAGTAGTCAAGGACTTCCTTGCCTATGCTGCAGGCCGACCGCAGATGTACGGTAGGTGGCTTCTGGACAGCAAGACAAAAGAGATGAAGCAATTCTTGAAGGAAAGCGGATCAAAACTTTCACCGGGCTCTGCATCAAATGACAGATACGAAGAGGGTGGCAGCTGGTTCATCCCTTACAGGTGGACTCAGTACGAGCATTCTGTAGAAGATAGGTTGCTCAAGTCGCTCCGGTGGCGGTTGAGACCAAATGAAGTTTACAACAGAATAGTGCATAGCATCAATCCCAAGATGGATGGGGTTGCACTTGACATGGCATGCTCAATGGGCTATAGCACTATGCTCCTTGCGCAAAAGTATGCGTTTGTAATTGGCATAGACATTTCCTTTTCATTCATCCGGGAAGCTAGAAAAAAGATGTATGAATCAAAACGTGGAAATGTTGAGTTTTGTGTGTCTGACTTGCTGAACACACCATTCAACCCCAGCAAGTTTGACTTGATACTTGCATTGAACCTGCTTGAGCTCGTGGATCCAGAAAAGCTTCTGGCGTCAATACACTGGCTGCTTAAGCCGCATGCAGATATGATAATTGCCGATCCATATGATTATAACCGCGACCCGGCAGCGGAAAAGATCTACGATGCGCAGTCTTTCCGCAGGCTTTTGGAAAACTCAGGCTTTGAAATAGGGGAAAAGAGCAGCAAGAACGAGTCATTTATCCCATGGGTACTCAAGATAAATGAGCGAGCATACTTGTTCTACTTTGTAGACTATATCAAGGCTAAAAAGCTGTCGAAGCAGAAATTTTAATAATACAACCAAATCAAACATATCCATATGCCCACAGCATACGTCCTTATCAATTGCGACTTGGGTTCTGAAGAAGAAATAATTCGAGAAATAAGAAAATTGCCAGAAGCCGTTGAAGTATCAGGTGTATATGGAGTTTATGACATAATTGCTAGAATAAGCTCAGATTCTATG
>JAICHI010000010.1 GCA_025922735.1 Nitrososphaeraceae archaeon
AAGCCAACGTCCTGTGCCTAAAGGTGGTTCCGCACGAGTAAATGTAGTAGTGGCTCTAGTAGCAACATTTGAGCACACTTTCACAGAAGCGGGTGAGTTCCCCTACTTGTGTCTACTGCATCCAAACATGAATGGGACGATTAATGTGAGTTGAGAAAAAAAGCAATAGCTATAATCAAATTTGTATATCTTTCTGTACTAGAAGCTTGAGCTAAATCAGAATACTTGTGTTTGCATTTAGCCAGTTCATTTTTTCTTGGTGATTTGGAATGTAGTTACGAACTAAATCCCAATAATGATATGAATGGTCATTAATCTTCGTGACATAGTTCATGTAATATTATGTATTCTAGAACGCCATCATCATAATTCCTGTTGCTGAATTTGTCCGACAATTGTTAAAATCAAGCTCAAAATAATGCCGTAGTTGTACAACAGGAAAAGATGGACCGGGTGGGATTTGAACCCACGACCTCAGCAATGCCAATGCCGTATCCTACCAGACTAGACGACCGGCCCTGCAACAATTCAAGGTTTTGGAACGATATTAAAATGATACGTTTAGGACTTGTTCGAACGAGGGGTATAAAATAATAACATATAATGAATTACGACAAGCTCTTGAGTTTCGGTAGCATGACCCTGAGCGGTCGATACGTACGTAATGAAGTACCAGCCTCACATCATTGAAATGACGAATTCACAATTTCTCCCCTTACAGGCTCTGCACTTGTAGACTTTTCTCAAAAAAAGTCAAAAAAAATTATTCATTACATTCTTGGCTGCTGAATAATCGTTTTTCGTTACATATTTTGAATCGCATCTCTTAATGCTTTAGTAATTGTTGGAAGGATTCTTGGATCGTTTACCTTGGGTATGATGTAATCTTCCCTTAGATGAGTATCATTTACAATCCCTGCAATAGCATTTGCAACAGTTACAAGCATATCTTGGCTCAAGGTTTTGGCTCTTATATCAAGCAGAACTCTAAGAATAGACGGAAATACGACAGCATTATTGATTTGATTTGGAAAATCCGATCTACCTGTAGCTACAATTCTTGTTCTTCCTTGCAATGCATCAGAAGGAAGTATTTCAGGGTCAGGGTTGCTCAGTGCAAATACTATTGCATCATGATTCATTGATTGTATCATTTGATGATTTAATATACCTCCTTTTCCAGATACACCGATAAATACATCGGCTCCTTCAATTACGTGCGCTAGGTTTCCAATCAATTTCCTCGGATTAGTTTTTTGGCTTATTTCCAGTTTGTATTGGTTCTTCATATCATCACTGCTATTATTATTATCTCTGTCAATTGACAAAGCTCCTTTGCTATCTGTTACAATAATATCCTGACATCCTGCCTCATGTAAGATCTTGACTATACCATATCCTGCTGAACCTGCTCCTGCTATCACCAATTTTATTGCATCTAGCTTTTTGCCTACTATTCTAAGTGCGTTTATCAATGCTGCAAGAGTAATAACAGCAGTTCCATGTTGGTCATCATGAAAAATTGGGATAGATAGGATTTCTTGCAAACCTTCTACTATTTCCAATACCTTGGGTGACTCTATGTCTTCTATGTTTATGGCTCCAAATATTGGTTCAATTTCTTTAACAAATCGAATTATCTCATCCTTGTTCTGAGTAGATATACAGAGTGGAAAAGCATTGATGCCACCTAAGATTTTGAATAAAACTGCTTTTCCTTCCATAACAGGAATTGCTGCCTCTGGCCCTACATTTCCCAAACCAAGCACTCTTGTTCCATCACAGACTATAGCAACATTATTCCATTTTGATGTGTAATCGTATGCCAATTCTTTATTGTTGCTTATTTCTTTTGAGACATATGCTACTCCAGGAGTGTAAATCAAGCCAAGAGTTCCTTTTTCTTCTTCAAAGAGATTTTCTAAGGAAATTCTGCTTTGAATTTCTATCTTGCCTTTCAACATTCGGTGTAAGCTTATAGCCTCATCTTTTAAACTCAAAGCAATACCTTTATGGCCACAATCTATCTATGAGTTTCTACATCTTTCTTTGTCCCCGCGGAAGTATTGAATAATATGAAGTCTACAGTTCAATTTAGCAAGTCTTGATGATTCAATACAAATACATACAATGAGTACAAGAACAGCAAACCCGAGCAATAGGTATTACATGATGAAGAGATTATTATCTGGCGATTCTTTGTAATATCATTTTCGTGAGACTTTGATTATGGTCAACTGATTCTTTCTTGTTATGCAAATTGGTAATAGAGCAGTTATGTGCCATGGGAAGAAAAAGGAGGACCCAAAGGGTACAGACTGGTGCAGATCTGGATAGGGCAAAAGCTGAAGATACAATTTTGTAATTTAGGAGAAATGCAAGGTGCGGCTCCATTCTTCAGCTTATCTTGGTAACACGGAGTAGAGGTAGTCAGAATGGACATTATGGTAGGACTTCAGGATATAATTATTGTGAAGGAAGCATGATCTGAATAGGTTATGACCTTATTCACAACTTTTTTGCAAAGTTGGATAACAATAGAGATGACTGAAAGCCAATACTCAGAGCTGTAACGAGCGATCCAATCTAAGCTATAAAGAATTCTACACTTGTTGACGTGACGTGACATTGAGGACTGTGACAAGAAAGTGATATAAGTATTGACATCGGTAGCACCGTCTCATATCTCTCGTTGCTGCTACTTCCTTTAGAGTTAGATTGTCTGCAAAAAAATTTTTTCTATGCAGAGCATAGGTCCTTCTTGTAGTTTTTATACTTATCAAGACTTTCAATGTTGAGAGAGAATAGATATGCCCTCCCACCAACAGCCAAATCGCCTACACAGGTTCTGTAAAGATGTTATTGCAAAAAATTCCTCCATTAGGTTTGCAGGAATAGCGAATCAGATGGGAAATCTAATTGAGGCAGCTTATAGAGAGGGTCTACAGCCATTGATGGATAGGCAAGAAACTGAACATTACACCATACAGACTGTCTTACGTGCATCAATACGAGAAACTTTTGAGAACAAGTTAGGCAAGCAACGGTATGCCATAGCTGTTTATGAAAAGCTGACTCGTGCAACAGTTCCATTTCCCATGATAGGCCACCATGACGATAAAGGCGAAAAGCAAAAAAAGCAACAAAAAGAAGAGGAGGATTTAAAGTGGTTTTATTTATTGGTATCATTTGATTTGGGTTCTGATGTGATATCAATTGTTGAAGACAAGATATTGCCATTAATTGAGCAGTTTCAGAAAGATTCATTGGTTTCTTAGACACGAAATGCTACATTTCTTGCCTCACTACACTTATCAAAAAAGTACAAGATGGCGGATGATTGATTGACTGCTTATATTCTGGTGATTTTCTTTAGCAGATAATACGATACATATACTATCATCTACATGAAGCAGATATATCATCAAAACTGCACCTGGGGCCGTATGCAGTATATATGTTGTATGCTGCAGATCGGATAGCCACATGCAGAGGCAAGAAACTGAAGGAATGAGATTTGACGAGCAAAGTAGTAGAAAAAACTGGCATAGTAGAGTTAGAATTATCTGTCTAAATAAACTAAATTTTTGTTAAGCTCAATTATGCATGTCAACAATAATGTAGTGCAGTGATTATTTATAGCCACATTAACAAAGAATGTAATAATTATTTATGTTATAGCTGAAAAGTAGGAATTAATCAATATCAGGTATTATTAGAAGCTGAGGATGATTCAATTCCATCATTACAGATATTGATAATTGTCGTCATCTGTATTGTTGGCGTTTTGTTGTCATATGTATGTGGCATGAGTATTGCGGCAGTAGCATGTAATCTCCAATATTATTCTATAAATTACTAACAAACATACTCGAAAAGATGGTAATATAGATTTATAGCCATGGGATATCGGATAACTGATACGCAAAGCATGGTAGAATCAGGCGGCAAACGGATAGTTTTGACTGCAGACCGCAGTTTGATGACAAACTACAGGGGCAACTTCCTCTATGGCTTTATTGCATGTGGTCCCTACGAGCTTTTACCAGAATTTGTATTTGACAAGATCTTTTGTCCAAGTGTTGAGACTGACCCGAACAGAGGAGAGGTCAAGGTTGCACAGTGCGGCTTGAGAAGGATTGAAGCGGCGCTTTTGAAAGAATACAGGCGCGACGAGATCCTTCTTGCCCACCCTGAGATGCTCGACAAGTGCGTTGGCCCAGAGACAAAGGTCGTCGGCATCAATGTCATGGATCCACTCGGCATGGCCCCAGTGACAACAACAATGTCTCCAGAAAAACTCTCATACGTCGCCATGAAGTTCAAAAAAATGTGCGCTTCCATCATTCAGCTAAAGAAGAAATACAATTTCAAGGTGGTCGTTGGAGGTAACGGCTCTTGGGAGCTTTCCAAGCCTGATAGGATGAAGATTCATGGCATTGACACGGTGGTTATTGGCGAGGCAGATGAGTTGGCTCTTGATCTTTTCCATGACTTAGAGGCTGGTGACGCCCCAGAACTCTTGCATACCTTTGTCCGCAACATCGAAAATATCCCTATGATGCAAGGACCAACGGTTAACTCCCTCATTGAGGCTATGCGTGGCTGCGGCAGGGGTTGCGACTTTTGTGATGTAAACAAGCGCTCAAAGAAGGACTTTCCGCTTGCGAGACTACAGAAGGAGGCCAAAATTAACCTTGATTATGGTTTTGACTCCATCTGGCTACAATCTGACGAGATGCTGCTTTATGGCTGTGATAACAAGGACTTTATTCCAAACTCAGATGCCATCACCGAGCTGTGGAGCGGCCTGAAATCTACAGGTGCACGCTTTGTTGGAACGACTCATATGACGCTTTCTGCAGTTGCATCTTCGCCCGACCTTATAAAAAAGATGTCCGAGATCAATGAGATGAATGTCGCCGGCGGTAGATGGCTTGCAACTAACCTTGGAATCGAGACAGTTGCTCCAAGGATGGTCAAGAAGCACCTCGGTGTCAAGACAAAGCCCTTTCAACCTGAAGAGTGGGGTTCAGTGGTAAGAGAAGGCTGCAAGATACTCAATCAGAATAATTGGTTCCCTGCGCTTACACTAATCATAGGATGGCCCGATGAGACACCAGACGAGACACAATACACGATCGACCTCATAGACGACTTTAGGCATATGAGCATGCGAGGCTTGGTTGCGCCGTTACTTTATCAAGACTTCTCTGAAAAGAACTCGATGCATTTTGGCAACCTCAACGAGGCGCAATTCACCCTATTCTGGAGGTGCTGGGAGCACAATCTGCGTGTAATAAACGACATCATACCGATCATTATCAGGAATAAGACATACGGTCCAGCAATGAAGGTCTTCATGGCAGCGCTCATCAAGTCCGGCACTTGGGCAATCATGAGATATTTGCGCGGGCTCTCAAAGGAATTGTTCAATGGACAAGTACCAGAAGACATAGTCGAGCGATACTCGCGCAAACAGTCTGTGACGGCTACGATGCCATCACGGCTCTAGAATTTTTACTGTAGATTCTTGATCGCTTCATCTGCAAGTGTTGCAACTTTGGGCGTCAAGACTATAAAGTAATTCTTGTCTGCACGCTCGACTGACGTCACAGGCCGGTATTTCTTTGTCGAAATGTCAAATTCGACAAGGCCGGGGTCCACTTTTCCCTTAGTATATACCATCATTAGGATCTCTCCTGAGAGCGGAGTCAAGGGCACAAGAGAAAAGATGTATCCCTTGTACGAACTAATAGGCATGACCTGCTTCATATAAGGTGCAACAGAAACAAGGTATAGAAAAACATCCTCTACTGTAGCAAATTCTTCAAATTCAAACTTCATCATTCTAATCGCATTTTACCAAGATATAAGGCTTTAAAACGGGAAAAAAAGAGAATGTTTAGCCGTACGATTCGAACTTGATGTCGTAGCCTCCATCCTTTCTCTTATTGCGTTCAGTGACAAAGCCTTTTGGAATCAAATAATCCAGCGCGCCATCTATCGTTCCCTGCCAGCCGCAGATGTAAAATGATGTGTTTTCTGGCGTCACCTTTTCACCCACCAACTCCTCAAGGGGAGAGAGCTCCTTGCCTGGCTTTGGCCGGAGAAATGACTCAACTCTGCCCTTCTGTCCGCTCCATGACCTGTTGAACCACTCCTGCGGCCTGCTGACGCTTGCGCGGTAGCGGAAGTTCCACTTGTCAGGGCCTTTATCAATACTCTCATCTTCAAGAGACACCAATAGATCCCTGTAGCCTAGCTCATCGACATAACTTGCACCATGCAGCACGACTATTTCGCGCTTGCTTCCTATTGCCTTGAGGTGAAGCGAGTATGATAGGAAGGGAGCAAGGCCTGTTCCTCCGCCAATCAAAACCATCCTTCGATCGTCTGGACTGCCGTCAGGAAGCTTTTCGTTTATTGTAAAAATGCCCGTAGGCTTGACCCACAATATTTCGTCGCCTTCCTTTTTGTTGAACAGCTCAGTTGTGAGCCTGCCAGGCACTGGCTTGCGTACCCAGCGAATGTACAACTCAAAGCGCTTCTTCTGCTCAGGAGGTGATGCGATAGAGTAAGCCCTGCGGACTATTTTGCCTTCGCTTGGGATATGAAAGCCAAGCGTGACAAACTGACCCGCCTTAAAGTCAGGAATCGGGCCATTATCCGGAGTGATGTGGAAGACGCCAAGGTCCTCCTTGATTATTTGGACGTATGATAGCTTGGCTTTGTTATCAACTACCATATACTTCTGAAGTTCAGAAAACGGCAAATAAATACATTTTTAATTTTCAAGGGTACAGTAACTGATCAAATGGACAAAAATAGGCAAGTTTTATTTGATTCTGGCTCCAATCTAGTGTTGTATATATGGTAGACTGGCTCAAAGGTAAGGGTTTTGGAGGCTCTAACGAGATCGATCATCTTACCAAGACCATAAATGAGCAGAGCGACGATCAGAGGAAGATCATTACCCAGTTCAACAAGGCTATGAATGAATTTGCAACTGAGCGGTCGCTTGAAACTTGCCTTGATGCCCTTAACTTGTCGATGCAGCTTGCAAACATCAGAGGGAAGTTGGCAGAGTCGTACGAATACTATTCAAGACTGCTAGAACGCGAAATAACAAGGCTGAGCAGAACAAGACCACCACCATCCTAGTCCAATACAAAGATCGGCAGGAACAATTTCTCATCAAACAGCGCATATAGCCAACCTTCCATTTTGAGGCAGCAGTACTGGAATATTCCTTGCCCCCATCAAATCTTTGAGAGCCACTCTCAGCTCTTCTATATCTTTATAGTAATGCATATGACACTAGCATATTATAGCCTAGCCACAGGCATAGGTTTGTATTTTATTAGATGTCCAAAACGTCGTAAAGCACCGGTTCATGCAGACGAAGCAGGCTAATATCATAATATCATATATATCTTCTATTATTGTGTGGAAATAATAAAAGTTGTTGCAGTCCATCACCTCTGCTACCTCCTTTTCTTCGTTTTAGGTTTCTGTGCCACTAGAGATTAAGGAACCTCTCTCCACTAATCAAATATTCTTTAACATTCCGTCCATACCTCCGGCTTATAGCCGTTTGACTCGAACAATTCTTCGCATTTCCTTCTCAGCTAATTTTCTATCCTATTCAACCCTCGTTCATGTCAGCAAAGAATGTCTTTGCCGCATGACGACCATCCATGTCAAGTCATTCTCTACAGTAACGCTCTTGTTTTAAAGTTAATGATATACTATGCGGTTCCTTATAGTACCCAGTCTTTCTATCGTTATTTCGACCACATCTCCATCCTTTAGATATTTTGGCTCTTTCATTGACATTGCTACTCCAGCCGGTGTTCCTGTAGAAATGATATCCCCCGGCTCAAGCGTCATGGTCATGCTAAGTGTGGAAATTATCCGCCTAACTGGGATAACCATGTTTGAACTTGATGAGTTTTGCCGTGTTTCGCCATTAACCTTGGTTGTTATATGAAGGTTCTGAGGATCTGAGATCTCGTCCTTGGTCGTTATCCACGGTCCGCATGGAGCAAAAGTATCGATTCCCTTGCCTCGAGTAAACTGCTTGTCCTTGAACTGAATGTCCCTTGCAGAAACGTCATGCAGTATCATGTATCCAAAGACAGAATCAAGTGCTTTATCTTCTGGCACCTTCTTCGTCTCTTTGCCAAGGATAACTGCAAGCTCGGCTTCATAGTCAAGGCGAGTTACAAATGACGGGCAGATGATATCTTTGAACGGCTCGTTAAGAGCGGTCCTTGGCTTCATGAATATCACGGGCTCATCTGAAGGGGTGAGCCCTGCGTCACGCGCATGATCGTAATAGTTAAAGGCAAGACAGACTATCTTTGGAGGGTTTGGTATCGGCACCAAGAGCTCGACATCGCTCACTTTCTGATTGAATTTCAGCTTGGCCTTGTGGTGCTTGACCTCGTCAAGCCATCCTCTGAACACAAAGTCCTTGATGTTTAGGGGGACAGGTATGCCTGTCTGCTGCTGTATTTCCGACCTTGTGACAATGCTTTTTCCATCATCAGATATGATGCTGTATGTCTCCTTCACCTTGCTATCCCGGATTCTTGCTACCTTCATTGTCCATTTACCTGTGCGTCATTATTGCGACTTGATTACCGTCGATTCTGCAAAACCCGAATCTTACGAATTGAACCAGTGCGCCAGGATCAAGGTGGGACACAAAAGATTCTGCAAAACCTTGCGAAATTTCAAGGCTGTGGGTGTTGTACTCCTCCTCGCTCATGTAGAGTTCCTTGGGAATCATGACCTTGTAGTCAATTATATCATTCTTTGCAATCCACTGTATTTTCGGCGTGGATTGCCGGATCTCGTTACCACTAGTCTCAGCTGTTATTGTCAAGCGGGCATCATTCTTCCAATCTATGCTCGTTACCTTGACGTTATACAATTCAATGAGCCGAATTTCGTTCCCTACCTTTAGCCCTGCTGCGTCATCTTCAGAGATATAGAACCGGTCACCAACCTTCACCGTCCTCATCCCAAGGTTGGCATCAGTAGGATGGTTCTTGAGTACGACTTCCATTTCTGGACCGCCTCTGACATACATTTCGACAGGGTTTTTCACAAAGAACAGCCGCAGCGATATTGGATCTATTATCTTCCTGTTTAAAGCTTCTAGGCTTTCAAAAGGAGGCTTGGTTTCTGCAAGCGTAAGGCCAAGTGATAGCACAAATTTGCGTATCGCCTCGGGCACAAAGCCCCTCCTTTTAAGCGCAGTAAGAGTTGGAAGCCGCGGGTCATCCCAGCGTCTGATTGTGCCATTTTCTATAAGTGGCTTTATCTTTCGCTTTGAAACTGGAATTCCTTCAAACTCTAGTCTTGAAAATTCAATAAGGTATGGCTTTCTTAAACTGAGCCTATCAAGAATTGCAAAATAAAGCGCGTTGCGAAGCTCATATTCTTTTGTCCTCAAAGCATGCGTTACGCCATCGATGCTGTCTTCAATTGGCGCTGCAAAGTCATAGGTCGGCCAAACCCGTACTCTGTTAGCCAGCTTAGGGTGATCAGATTCTATTATCCTGAAAAGGGCTGGATCACGCATAGCAGTATTCTGGTCGGCCATGTCGCCCTTGAACCGCACGATGGCTTCATTCTGCTTGTATGAGCCACCGAATAATTTTCCAACCCTATCAAGCGCGGTTGCAGGATCGCGCCTGCACTCGCAGGCGATACCCCTTGCGCGGAGGTCGTGTATTATATCTTGGCTACAGGTGCATACGTATGCGCCACCCAACTCGATCAGCTTTCTTCCATAATTATGCAAAAGCTCGATATCGTCTGAAGTATTCTTAATAATATCAGGCTTGACTCCAAGCCATTTCAACCCCTCAGCTATGGCGTCGTAATATTCCAACTTTTCGTTGAGCGGGTTTGTATCATCAAAGCGGAGAATCAGCTTGCCACCGTACATTCGGGCATACTCTTCGTCAATTATAGCTGCCTTTGCATGTCCAATATGTGGGTAGCCGTTTGGCTCCGGCGGAAATCGAGTAACCACCTTGCTCTGTACGGCTCCTTCAAGCGGAGGCAGTTGCTGTTGATGTTCTGCTATCTGCTTTTTTGCAGCCACCTTTCCCGGTGCAAGCTCTTCAAGAAGCGATTTTTGATCTGCAAGCGAAAGTGTGTTTATTTGCTGCACAATTGTCTTGATTTCAGAGATAAGCGACTTTATTTGGCTACGCAGTTCTGGCTTCAAGCCGACAAACTTGGCGATCACTACGTCAGATTGTGCCTTGCCGCCATGCTCAACTGAATTTTTCAGTGCAATGATTTTGATGAATTTTTCAGTATCCGGATCGATTGGCACGTATTACTACAAACTCCTGCCTACTACAAAATCTGCCGAGAACTGAAGAGCTCTTCTGGCATCAGAGTTACTGTAACCTTCAATTGACTTGACTGCTTCATGCAAGTACCTTCTTGCCTCATTCCTTACATCCTGTTCTATGCCAATATGAGAGATGATCCTGACAGCCTCCTTGATATCTTGGCTCAAGGCCTTCCCTCTTGTACCAAATACCCTCTTGATCTTTTCTGCGTCTTCTTTGTTGGCGTTTTTCAGAGCAAGTAGTATTGGATATGTCTTCTTGCCTTCTCGAATGTCATTGCCAGCGGTCTTGCCTGTCAGCTTAGGGTCGCCTATTACACCTATCAGATCATCTATCAACTGGAAAGCAATACCAATATTGCGGCCAAATGAAGAGAGGTTCCGGATATCGCTAGCAGTGTGATTCGGAGATGACAGCGCACCAAGTGCGCACGATACTTCAAAGAGCGTAGCAGTCTTTTTGCCAATCATGTCAATGTAATGCTGCACACTTGGAAACTTGGCGCTTGATGCCACTTCTACATCTATTGCCTGTCCCTCGCATATTTCCGTGCATGCAAATGAAAGATGTTCTACCATGTCAATTATCGACTTGTCTGAAATCCCGGCCTTTCTGCAGTTAAACGTCAACAGTTCAAACGCTTTTGAGAATAGAATGTCGCCGGCAAGAATTGCAAGGGGCATGCCATAGTATCTGTGCACAGTTGCAGTGCCGTGCCGTATTTCATCATTATCCATGATATCATCATGTACAAGCGTAAAGTTGTGAACAAGCTCAACTGCAGCGGCTGCAGGGAGAGCCCTCTCGGCGCTTCCCCCTAGCATTTCGCAGCCCTTGAGAACCATGAATGGCCGCAAGCGCTTGCCTCCTGTGCGAATATAATGTGACGAAGCCTGGTAAAGCTCTTTTGGCTTGCCCTCAACGAATGCAAGTATAAAGTTGTTCACGGTAGAAGCATAAGATTCCAGCTCGCTTTTGATGCTGTCTGCCTTCATGTACGGCTACTAACCTCATGTGCTAGCAGTCCTGTCAATATATATCTTGAGCTAGCAAGCGCAGTAATGTTTTTCGCTCCAACAAGGAACATGGTGCTCTTAAGCTCTGTAAGAATTGTATCGGCAAATGCAAACAGGCTTTCGCGTGACCGCGCAGCTGTTTGAAGAAATGGATATGCCATTGCGGCCATGCTGGCACCAAGCGCTACGCACTTTGCAACTTCGAGTCCATTGCGCAGACCGCCTGATGCAATCAGTGGCAATTTCACTGCTCGCCTGACCTCTATGAGGCTGGCAGCCGTCGGAATGCCCCAGTCCCAGAACATCTCACCAAGGTGCTTCTTCAGGTCATCTTTGAGAGACTCTGCCCGTAACTTTTCAACACCAGCCCAACTAGTGCCGCCAGCCCCAGCGATATTGATCGCGGAAACGTTGGCCATCTCCAGCTTTATGGCAACCTCCTTTGAAATCCCGGCGCCCACCTCCTTGACTATCAGAGGTATATCTATGGTCTTGGCAAGCTCTGAAATCTGTCCAAGAACTCCCTTATAGCGCGGCTCGCCCTCTGGCTGTATAAGCTCCTGCAGCGGGTTCAGGTGCACCACCAGCGCATTTGCCCCAATCATTTTTACGATTCTTTTAGCTTCATCTACCGTTAACCCCTTGGAAAGTTGCGCCCCACCTATGTTTGCAATTAAGAACGCATTTGGTGCATTCTTTCTTGCTATCGAATAGGTGGCAGCAAGCTCTTCACTTTTGAGTCCCGCCCTCTGACTCCCAAGCCCCATGCCAAAGCCATACTTTTCTGCGAGCTCACCCAGCCTGCCATTGATGACAGTTGCCTCGTCAGTGCCGCCAGTCATAGAATCGATTATAATCGGTGCCGAAAACCTTTTCCCAAGAAAAGTCATCGAAGTGTCAATATCATCATAGTCCACCTCAGGCAGCGCGTTATGCACTAGCCTGACGTATTCCAAGTATGTCGAAGTAGTTTTCGCCTGTACGTTCTTCTGAAGTGGGATGTCTATCCCTTCCTTTTTGCGCTGCTTGATTACTTCGATATCAGAGGAGTTGTCAAAAGTGTCTGGCAACTAGCTCTTCCTCCCCTTTACCACTGTGCCAACCTTTAGCGTACCTTCTGCTGCCTCAATAATGCGTTCGGGCACAAGTCCGTTTATCAACATTACATCCATTCCGTGTGATGCAATCTTAAATGCTTCTGTAACCTTTCTTTGCATTCCACCTGTTGCGTCGGTGCCTGATGCCTTGAAGAACTCAATCGATTTTCTCTTGTCTGCGACCTGCATCTTGTTTATAAGTTCCCTGCTTACGCTGTCTTTATATATGCCGTCGACATTGGTCGCAAAAATGATCCTTAACGGTCGCAGAACTCTTGCCAGAATCGTCATGAGTGCGTCGCCGGATAGGATTGAATATTTCGTACCTCCAACATGGACTATGTCGCCAAATGTTACTGGTATTACCTTTGACTGGGCCATAGCATAGATACGCTTTATCTTTGCTACAATTGGCTTAGGGCCTGTTGTAAGAGCCGATGGTGTCATGCCATATGGGTTAAGCCCTACCCTTATCAGGGAATTGACGATTATCTGATTTAGTGCGATCATTGACTCATGTACTACGGAGACTCCATGGACGTCGTAGTTGGCCGACTTGGTATGCATGTCATATTTTACCGACCAGTAGTGGCCAAAGGAACCACCGCCGTGTACAATGATGACAGGAACACCTAATTGTGTCAGAGCGCGCGAAATGCCATCTATCGCATCGATATTAGCTGTAAGCGGCTTTTCCTTAAAGGTAACAACAGAGCCGCCCAGTTTGATAAGAGTAAGTTTGTGCAACAACAAAAGGCATACTTTTTGAAGTGAATTTAAGTTTTAACATGCTTTTTCACTTCTTCATCCTACTACATAATAATAATAGTACTACTACCATTACTGAAATCAGATACATGGGAAAACCAGTTGCACTACTTTGGGCTACTCAAGCTCAGATAATTGACTCATTCCACAATTATGAGCATAGCCTATTGCAGAACTCTTTTCTTCAATCTTTATAGCAAGTATGTTGCATCGTTTTACAATAGCAAGCAACGAAGGATCAAGGATATTGTGGGAACAGCTGAAGGGCAAGAAGGTAAAGACAAACGATGGTCAGGGTGTTGGGGAGATTAAAGAGATAGTACAAAACTATATACGCCTAGAAAAGGGAATAGTAAACAAAGACAAGTCATGGGTCCCAAAGTATCTAGTCGATGCCTATGACGGCAAAGTTCTCTGGCTCGTGATCAGTAACGACGATCTCGGAAGAGGGTATTCATACACAACTGAGCCAAATGCTGAGCAGCATACACACGACTTTAAAGCTTTCAAAGCAACACCTTATGGACAGAAGCAATCCAGCTTCCGGATTTCGA
Organism: Nitrososphaeraceae archaeon; assembly: GCA_025922735.1. Classification (GTDB taxonomy): domain Archaea; phylum Thermoproteota; class Nitrososphaeria; order Nitrososphaerales; family Nitrososphaeraceae; genus Nitrososphaera. Next base: position 13,818 of record JAICHI010000010.1, read on the forward strand.
GCAGAACATACGCATGACAGATGAAAGAAAGTTCAATACAAGCATAGGCTCCGGCGATGAATACAAGAATATCCGACACCTAGAATAGTGATTCAAGTAGAATTAGAAATAGTAAAAATTAGAGCAAGGGGTTCAAACCGTTTTACTGGCTAGCACTTCGTCATATGGCGCCTAGCTAGTCCGGACACCATCAGAGATATCATCGAATTAGCAAGAATAAAAAGTCAATTATTTCAGCAAATTAGAGATTAGAATGCATCTTAGAGGAATGCAATATCTAGCTTCTCAGCGTAATGGCAATTCGACTGTTTTAATATAAGCAAACAGTTCGCTCTATCTCTGAAGGCATTGTGATATCTTTACAAATAGAATGAAATCGATCCATCACTGTCAGCAAAAAATAGATAGATGGGTTTCAATCTGATGCTTTAACATAATCATAATCATATAGATAGCAAATCACAGTTATATGATATTATGATTTCAGTAGTTATTGTAGCGTAAAGTGTATATTATCGCCGCATGTCTAGACCCTGTTTGTTTCTGAAGAAGAATAAGGAGAAGACTAAGAGAGGCCTAGAGATGTTTTGATGACTGCACCGCAGCCGCCGTCTCTCTCCACCACGAACTTGAGCAGCAGCCCCCGTCATCATGCTGTGCCAATTGCACCTCATGTATTAAGATTAGTTATGGGATACTTTGTCACCAATTGCCTCCATCTGAATGCAATGCCGCCATTTGAAACCAAAATTCTATTTAACATCACCCTAATCTATCGAGATAAAAGGCATGAAGTATAGGAGCAGAATCGACATAATTAGCGTGATTCTAGATGCGGCAAATGGCGGCACTGATGGTCTTACGAAGACTAAGATAATGTATCAGGCATATCTCAGCCACGAGCAAATTAAAGAGTATCTGAGTGTTCTAATTGAAAG
>JAICHI010000011.1 GCA_025922735.1 Nitrososphaeraceae archaeon
AATATTTTTACTGCCTGAGGCGGACAGACATTTTCACATGCCATACAAAATATACAGTCTTTTTCTCTTATCATGAAAGCCTTTTTGTCAGATGCAGGATGGCCTGGCGTTTCAAGCCATTCGTAGACATTGACAGGGCACGCTTCAATACATGCTCCGTCTGCAACGCAGATGTCAAAGTCTATGCATACTTCTTGACCCCATATGCCCAATTGTCCTGGTGGGTCAATTGGCCCCCATACTTTGATTCCTTGATAGGTTCCAACTACCTGTCTTTTTTCTTTGAACTTGGGGTCAATTGGGCCTTCTGCTGTGCTGTAGCTTGTTCCTGTGCCAGTGAGTGATATCGTGGTTGGGCCGCCGCCTCCTCCTCCTGCCGCTGCTGGTGCTGGTGCTACAGTTGCTGCAGGTGCTGGAATAGTGGCTGCTGGAGAGGTTGCAGCAGCTGCGGCAGTAACAGCTTCGGAACCAGCTGACCTATCTGCTGTGGAGGCGAGGGAAGTTGAACCTCGCGCTTTGGGGTTCTTTGCCAGCGGCGTCATTTCTTCCAGCTTCTTGATAGCAGCTTCAAGCGACAACTTTTCCGCCTTCTGCAAGTGGGCGATGAACTTGTCACCTATCTTCGTATTGCGGATAATAGTGTCAATGACCATCTTGGCATTCTCGTCTGCTTTCCGCCGATAGTTTCTAATCCAGTAGGGGTCTCCAAAATATTCTAGTGGCCTTATCTGGTAAATAAGATCCACGACCTCTCCTGTAACGATTTCAACGGTGATATTCAGATCTGCCGAGAGCTCTTTTCCCGTGACTGGATCAACACCTATCTCTGTCCATTTATAGGTCACATAGATCCTGTCAGCGTGGGTGTCCATCTTGAAGCCAGAGCTTCTAAGATCGTTGAGGATACTTTGTATTTCCGACTTTTGAGTAATCTCAAGAGGGATCCTGTATATGCCCAGTTTGTTGCCGTGCAGTGGATAAACGCCCCTCTTGGCGACTTCAGATAGCATCGTCCAGACCCTATCCCTCAATAATATAGACATGATGTCTGGAATTATCTAAAATTTATTTCTCCTAAAAGCATTTCGATCTATCATTCATCATCCGGACATGTCATTTCCCTTATTTTCTTGTACCGCAATTCCATTTCTTCTCCAATCTTTATGACATGATCTAATCTATATTTTGACTTCGGGAAATACCACCTGATCCCAACTTTGTGGCCTATGCCGTTCAAGTCATATATCATGCCCTTGTCTGCTTGTACGCTAAGCTTCTCGTCAAAGACATTCTCTCGTACCTCCAGACCGCGCTTTGTCTTGTCTTCAAGTACAAAGTTGAGATCATTATCATAAATGAAGTAGAAATGGCCCTTCTTGATCAGGTTTCCTTGCTGTTGCATCTAAGACACAAGGGAGAGAAGGACTTATTTCTCTATCGGATTTCCGATCATGTTGCCCCATTCTGTCCACGAGCCATCATAGTTACGAACAGATGGGTAGCCAAGCAGGTATTTGAGTACGAACCAGCTATGTGATGAGCGTTCTCCGATTCTGCAGTAGCAGATGACATGCTTATCCGACGTAACGCCCTTACCTTCATAGAGCGCCTCTAGCTCTTCTCGACTCTTGAAAGTGCCATCTGTTTCCCTGACCGCTTGGGCCCAAGGTATACTCTTAGCACCCGGTATATGGCCACCTCGCTGAGCATGCTCAGTCGGGTACTCTGGGGGAGCGGTGATTTCACCGGAAAACTCTTTTGGCGAGCGTACATCTACAAGCACCGTCTGCTCTGCTTTTTCGATCGCCCTTCTTATATCAGGCATGTAGGCCCGTATGCCTTCTTCTGGTGGTTTTGCAACGTATCTTGTAGGCGAAGGCAATGGATCATCCTTGGAGTACTCGCGCCTTTCAAGCTCCCATTTTTTTCGGCCACCATTCATTATCTTAATTTTCTTGTGGCCATAGTACTGGAAGACCCAGAATGCAAAAGCGGCAAACCAATTATTAAAATCGCCATACAAAATGAGCTCCGTGTCAGATGTCGCGCCGACCCTACTCATAAGGGCCTCGAACTGCTGCTTGTCAATGACATCGCGCCTGATAGGATCGTTAATGTCGCGCTTCCACCATACAAGCTGTGCGCCAGGGACGTGCCCCTCCTTGTATGCACTTTCAGGATCATAGTCGACTTCCAAAACCTTGATGTTTGGGTTATTTAGGTTGTTCGCAACCCATTCGGTCTCACATAGAACTTCGGGATAAGCATATCCACTCATCGTCATAAAGATGGTTACTTTCAACTGCTACTTATAATTTTTCTTAGAGGTAAAGGCATTTAAGAACTCGTCAGCTGCTATGCAGTGCGGTGACATGACACCGAACATTCGCAACGTGGTGATAATCACAAAGTTAGGGAGTAGTGAAGCCGACAGTGCAGCTGTAAAGGTCGCAGCTCTGCTCACTAGAAGGAAAATTAACGTCAATTCTGTCCTTCCCTCTATAACTAATGATGCAACGCCAATCAGGCCTGATGAATTGAAGGGCATTAAGCTTGACCTTGTCTTTGCAATAGGTGGAGATGGCACTACCTTGCGAGCCTTTCGAACAATACCGGGAAAGGTGCCACTCTTTAGCATAAATAGCGGAGGTCATCGCGGCATCCTGTCTGAAATCGACACACAATCAATAGAGGAATCAGTCAAGACAATACTTGCAGGCAAGTATTTTTATGATTCTCGTATAAGGATCCAGGCTTCTATCAACGGCAAGCTTTTTCCCCCTGTCCTAAATGACATACTCATTACAAGAGTGAACCTCACAAGAACTCCTCTATTATCCATTATGTTGATGGGTGACGAAATAAAGCAGAGGATGGATGGCATTGTAGTCTCTACGCCCACGGGCTCAACGGGTCATTCATTTTCGGTTGGTGGCCCTGTCTTGCATGAAGGCATGAGCTGCCTGAGTCTGACTCCGATTGCATCTGTCAACAGGATGCCACAGATAGTGATCCCGCCGGAAGAAATCCTTATACGGAGTACTCACGAGTCTCACATGATACTTGACGGCCAAGAAACGTTCAAAATTCATGCGGATGAGCCCATCAATATTTTGCGTTGTTCTTATGACGCCATATTCTTACGGCTTCAGAAAAAAGGAATGAGGCAGTTGGCAAAGCTTGGATTCTCAAGAGTCGGCTTTTAGATATGCTCTTGACGCAGGTGCATTTTACACCGGCTTAATATTTCTGTCATCAACATACCGGTACTACACTACACAGGCCGTTTTTGATGAAGTAAAGCATATCAAAAGGTCGCATGGGGCGATAGAAGCGTTGATTGAATCAAATACCTTGCAAATTCTAAATTCAGGCAGAAATAGCATTGAAAAAGTTGTTGCAGCAGCAAGGAGGACGGGAGACTATGCAAAACTTTCAGACGCAGACATTTCAATAATTGCCCTTGCGCTGCAGCTGGAAATTGTGTTGGTAACTAATGACTACGCAGTTGCAAATGTTGCAACCACTTTGAAGATCCCTGTTAAGTCTGTGGCCGGCAAAGGTATCACACATACAAGAAGATGGATTGCCTACTGCAGTGCATGTGGCAAGGCGTTTGGACCCAATGCAAAAGAGTGCAGACTGTGTGGCAATAGGTTAAGGAGAAAATACAAACTTATCTGAACGATTTGCGCCATCTTTTTAGGTATCTTTTGTATGCTTGAGATTTTGGATTGAGGTTTTATTCGTCTTGATCGTCAAAGAGGGTCCTCTGCATTACTTGTTTGACATTATTGGATGTATTGAGGACCTTACGCACTCGCTCAGCCCTTGTAAGACCGAAGCCTGGTATGGTGGCAAGCTCTGCTGCAGAGGCGTTAAGTGCCCTAATCGGAGTATGGAATTTCTTGAGCATGCGGGCAGCAAGTTTTTCTCCTACTCCTGGTAAAGACGCAAGCACGGAAAGTTGCTGTATATTAATCGGATTTTCCTTCTTGATTTTTCTCAATAGTGGACCGGTGGCCTTGCCTTCTCGTAGGCTTCTGTTGACTAATGTAACTAGCAACTGCGCCGTCTGTTCTGCAGAAGGCGTATGGATAGTTGGGATTCTGAACTCCATTGCAATTGTTATGAGCGCATCGTAAGCAATTGGCATCCGCTCTGCATGCAGCTTGACATCAATGTCTTCCATGTCTTCAGAAGATTCAGCAAGCTCGGCAATGTTGCCTTGCACCACCAATAGTGGTTTTTGATAGTACTTCACTAGATCTGAGCACTGTACAAAGAGCCGACCATCGTAGATTGAGCTTATCAAGTCACGCACAGTTTTCCGCTCTACCGCTGTCTCAGATGAAACGACATAATCCCCTACTTTTAATTGTGTAAAGTCAATGACGGCGCCTGCATTTTTCAGTAGCTCAGGTATATTGCTGTTCCTTTCCCTCTCATCAACTACAATTCTAACAGGCACATGACATTCTCTGTTTTACGCCCTCTATAACTATATTTCATAATGTATACATATCGATTGCAACAATATGTAAAAAAGAGTCTGCATTGGTTATTCGCTTACGTCTCCAGCTTCTGGCTATTTCTAAAATGAATCCTCGTGTAAGTGCTCTGTCATATAAGAAAATAGGCTGTTGAGGATTCTATTTTGCGAGGTGCAGTTATAATCGGTACTACTACCCCATAGGTCTTGTGCCAGCACTGCCTGTTGATCCAGCCGATGAAGAGCCCCCAGCCTGCATACCGCGGATCATTTCGTTTATCTTGTTTTCAACTTCCTTTAGATTTTCTTTCACTCTTGCCTCCTGCTTGCCAAGAACCATAGTACGCGTATTTGACAGTTCTTTCTTTTCCTCCAGCTCCTTGAGGACATCTTCCTTCTTGGCCTTGATCAGTACAGAACCCGCGTTCTTGTAGATTGCATCATCAGGGCTCGCCTTTTTCAATTCCTGAAGCGCCCTATCCGTCTCTGCCATTTCAACCTCCAGCTGTTGTTTTTGCATCATGATTGCTTGCAGGTTCTGTTGGAGCTGCTGTAATCGGGACACCTGTTCTCTTACCCATGGTGGAAGTTCCTGTTCACTCATAAGCTGCGGAGCTAATTAGATCAGCAGCATATAAAATCATAGCGTTAGGCACTTATAAGATGCATCTGCCAACCTCAAGTAAGAATTTATACTTGCACGCAAAGATGCAATATCTCTAGTCTCAATTTTGAAAATAACTTCCGAGTTTTTTAGAGAGATTTCTGCTCTGCAGCCAGTTGATGGCATGAGCGGGAGGTCCGGAGCAAGCGCGTGGCAAATGCCAGCTGCTACACGCTTGGAAGTCGTGGTTACCTTTATTCTAGCTTTGTAGCTTTTCAAGTTCAATGTCATAAGCCCCTGACGCGATCTTGCAGTTGCACTTAGGGCAGTGCCATATCCCTGCTGCCAGGCGGCCGAACCTAATCGAGCCACACGACGGACACCTCCGCTTCTTGTGAAGCGTGCGATGGACCTTTCCATAACGTTTTCTTACGGTGGCACCAAACTTGACTCCCAATCCGCTGAGGGCTGTCGAGCCTTTCTTCCTCTTAGCCATTGTTTACTTCCAACCCCTTCAATTTTGCCCGTACGTCCTTTCCTTTAATCGTTGCTGCTTCTGCTGCTTTCTTGATCTGATCCGGGGTAAATGAGCCCGTGTACCCTTTCTGAGTTGCACAAAAGCCTTCTTCTGTAGTGGTTATGGTTATTCTGGAGTCCATACAGGCTTCTTCTTCTGCACTCGGATCTATCAATACATAATCACCAATTCTTGCGGCGGTAATTGAAACTGGCATGCTCGTCACAGGCATTGGTTGTGTGTTGCCACTATCTGCTACTTTTTCATCCTGCATTTCAAATACTGGCAGCTTCGAGGTAAGTAATGCTGCAACAGTGGCATATGATGTTGCATCAAATAGGTTGCCGTCAGCATTGAGCACACTGCAATCCACAAATATTGTATATACTATTTTGCCAGGCACGAGCACAAGCTTTTCAAGATCAATCATCTCAGATTCTCTGACGCCTCTGTCGACCACCCTTGCCAGCTCAACTACCTCCTCGTCTGGTGGACCCGGCTCAATGTATGGCGATGCCGTCGGCAGCACTTCTGCCGAAACGATTAACGCACCCTTGTTCTCAAGACCTTCAAAAGGCTCGCCTGTATCTACCTTGACGCCTGCAATTACTTCAGTGTCACCAAGCTTCACTCTTGCAGAGCCATTTGCCTTCTTAATAACATCTGTCTCAATTACGAGAGGTCTGGTTTCGCTGAAGTCTCTGCCATCAAGTCGCTTCCCCCTTGATAAGGCATCCCACATCTGCTGTTTGCGAAGGTGCTCAACGATTATAGTTGATCTCTTAGATGAGCTCATTGTACTTCCTCCCTTAGTTCAGTTTCATTGCCAAAGTACCTTTGCATCAATGCCTGCTTTTGGATTTCATAGACCATCTTGCAGCCGCCAATTGCCTTTTCAAGGCATTCATCAAACTGCTCAGGCGCAAGTCTGCCGTCTAGCTGCAATAGCGTTACTTGTTCTAGCCTAGGCATGTATGCAACCGGCATATCTGCCTGACCTTCCTTATCCTCTTCATCGTTAATATCTAGCACGATCCTGTTATCGACTTTGCCTGCAGCGCACGAAGCTACCAGATCGTGCATGCTGATGCCGGCATCTGCCAATGCAACTGAAGCAGCCGTGATGCCTGCGCAGCGTGAGCCACCATCGGATTGAAGTACCTCCACAAAAACGTCGATTGCTGCTCTAGGATAGTCCTGGAGCATAAGCGCCGGTTCTAGTGACTCGCGCATTACCTTAGAGATCTCGATTTCCCTTCTTGAAGGGGCAGGGTTCTTGCGCGTGTCCGTGGAGAAGGGGACCATGTGATAACGGCAGCGAAGCACGCATCTGTCGGGAAGCGCCATGTGCTTTGGGTGCACTTCTCGAGGACCATATACTGCAGCTAGTATCTTATTCTTACCAAATTCAATGAAGGCGGAACCGTCAGCATTTTTCACCGCACCCACAGTTATCTTGACAGTGCGTAACTCGTCAGCGCCTCTTCCGTCTATCCTTTTGCCATTTTCATCTATCAAATTTCTTATTTGAGTCATTTTTCACCTTCGACCTCCAATTCTTCTTCCACCTCATCAATGGTAGATTCAATTTCTGCTGGTTTAGTAGCACCTGCAATAAGGGGGCCCCTCTCTTGCGGCGGTTGCGTATCTGGTACATTCAAAAGCCCTTTAATACGCTGCGTCAAGTTTGACGTGTGTGCTTCCTCTTCTACCATCACTATTGCTCTGACTGCCAAGTTTACTCCCTCAGGAGACCTGCCTGTCACGACTACAATTCCATTCTGACCTATGAGCACCCGAGTCTCGGTCGCCTGCTCTATGGTCTGGATCATAGAGCCACGCTTGCCTATCAGGCGTGGAACTCGTGTTGCAGATATTCTGAGCAGTTCTCCCCTTGGGATCTTACCAAGGTCTCGATCCTGAACAGTAAGCATCGGGTCCCGCGTCCGGTCAAATGCGATAATCCTTGCGGTTATCATGTCGCCTATTGCAAAATGCTTGGTCATGTCATCCCTTGCGGGAGAAAAATCTCTTCCAAATACATCTTGGGCAGGCAGATGAGCAGAAAAGCAAGAGTTGATGTCTACTTCCCACGAGAGGGACGAGTGGTCAATGATCTTGCCGATCACAAGGTCATTTACGCGTGGAATATAAACGCCGGATAGTGGTATAACTTTGACGCCATCCCGTCCGGTCTCCGCAATACCAATCCTCGTAGCAATGAGAGCATTGCCTGATTTGATAACGTTCATGAGTGGCCTAAAGTTTCCCTCGGCAATCTTGTCTCCGGGGACGACGTATCTTCTCTTCACCTCATGCATGGCTCAAAAGCTCACCACTGGGGCAAAAAAGCCTTCTGAAAGCATATAGTCATTTTTCATTATTTTCTTTTTTCTCCTTTGCTGGTAGGTTATATCGCACTTATATTTTTAAGTGTAGGTCATAAGTTTAGTCTTCCCTTACCTGGGCAGATCCCTTTGTTACTGCGCCAAGCCGGTCAAGAAATTGCCCCCTGATACTAGCATTCATATCAAGCACCGCCTTGAGCGATCCATCTGCAAGCCATTCCTCGGATCTAAGGTCCCCCGTAGACTTTAGTACGCTGTATGACTGGGCTGCAAATTGTGGCGGGACAGTTACTGTCAGCTTAGCAGTCTCCGACCTTAAGGGTAGTATCTTGCGTAGCGCATCAACTAGTGTCTTGGCTTGATCCTCCACTTTTTTGAATGGATCTATCGGCACCCTTACTTCTTCCATAGCAGCCTCTATCCTCACTACAGGGTGCGGCAAGTGGGTCTTGGGGTCAACAAAACTCCTATTTATGAACTGCACTATCTGCCTCTTCTTCTCCTCAACCATCTTCCTACGCTGGTCCGTAGTGAGATTAAGCTCCCCTCTTGCGAGGATCTGCTTGGCCACATCCGCTGAATCGGTGGTCTTAAAGTGCTTCATCATCTTCTCGCTTGATGCCCTTGAGCCTTTATTGGCGTCAGAATAAATCTCATCTGACACAAGCGCGCCCGAAATATCGGATCTCTTGCCCATCTTGTACTCGAGGGCTGGGTCCGGCTTGACCAGCAGCTCAAACTTGTCGCCGTCCAAAACGAGGCGAGCGACTGTGAATTTGTCTGTCATTTAGTAAGATTATCCATTTCCGGAATATATATGCCTGTCAGGACTAAGAATTTTTGCAAGTTTCGGTAGATTTTTAAGGTTGTTTTGGATAGCTCTGATAAGTATTGGCTTCTGCATCTGCTGAAATTGTTGAAAAATCAAATGAGAGGGTTGTTGTCAGATTTAGCAATATTCCACGACAATATGTGAATTCCCTCAGAAGGCTGGCTATAAGTGAAGTCTCCACGCTGGCAATAGATGACGTTGTGGTTCTTGAAAATTCATCCGTTATGCACGACGAAGCAGTTGCACATAGGCTTGGGCTAATACCGCTCCGCACTGATCCTGGGAGGTTCGTAATGCCTCAAGAGTGCGACTGCAAGAGTACGCTTGGATGCAGCAAGTGCCGGGTTCTCTTGGTCCTTGACGCAGAGGCAAATGAAAAGACCGTGGCCGTAACCTCAGGCGAGCTTGTGTCAGAAGATGAGATGGTTAAACCCGTCAGTAAAGACATTCCGATCGTCGTTCTGGCGCCCAATCAAAAATTAAAATTTGAAGCGTATGCAAGGCTTGGCGTTGGCAAAGACCATGCGAAGTGGCAGCCAACGTCCGCTGCAGTAGTAAAAGATGGCAAGAATGAGGATGAGACAATACTGATCGTAGAATCAAATGGCGCCTTGACGGCCGAAGAGATACTGCTGGCTGCCGGAGAGCGGCTCTTTGCAAAGGTCAAGAGCTTCAAACAGTTAGTATCGTCGCTGAAGGTTCCAAAAAACGCCTAGATATCAGGCTTAGACATAAGGCTCTTGTCATTGTCAAGGTACGACCTTTAAAGACGGCTTGGAAGTGAAGCAATATCGATTCTAAATGATCTATTGGTCCTCGATCCATACAAGCTAGTTAAAGTACACGTTCGAGCGGTCAAATGGTAGCTGTAAGTCCTCATAGCCATTACATTTATTTGGGGAATTTCGAGTACCCGTTTGTATTACACATGTTTGCCCAGACAGTGATTGATAACACAATTTGGACTCTTCGCAATGCCTTTAAGAGGAACAAAGCACCGATATGGCGGGCTCTCCAAGAGGAGCTTGCAGGCCCCAGGGCTAACCGGCGTGAGATTAATGTCAGGAGGCTTGCACAGATAACCAAAGCAAATGAGGTGGTAGTCGTTCCCGGTAAGGTTCTAGGAACTGGGAGTCTTGGCCACAAGCTGACGGTTTGCGCTTTTTCAATATCAGAAACCGCTGCAAAGAAAATCATAGAGTCTGGCGGCAAGGTGGTGACGTTTGATGATTTGATCAATAAGCACCCCGATGGCAAAGGAGTGAGAATAATTGGTTGAGCAAAAAACGGTACAGAAGCAGCAAGAGTCTCTAGTAATAGTTGATGCAACCAACTGCATTGCTGGTAGGATGTGCTCACATGTTTCAAAACTGTTATTGCAAGGTAACAAAGTTGCGATTGTCAACGCCGAGAAGGCAATGCTATCAGGTAACCGCTACAAGACAATTGACTCATACAAAGAACATTTGGAAATCAATTCTGTGACAAACCCCATTCACGGCCCCTTTCACCCAAGGAGGCCAGACACCATCATATCTAAGATGGTAAGGGGAATGGTGCCAAAGCGTAAGCCAGACGGGATAGGGGCATTCAAGCACTTGAGGGTGTATATGGGAGTTCCTGATCGTATGAAAGAGGCCAAGATGGAGTCGTTTGACGACTCAAAGATTACCAAGCCGGAGTCCTACTATATTTCTATAGCTGAAGTTGCCAAGCAGATAGGATGGAAGGGAGAATGATAAACAAGATAGAGTTGTATCCGGGGCAACGCAAGACAAGTAAGGCCGTCGCTACAATAGTTAAGGGAACCGGCAAGGTAAGGATGAACAACAGGCCGGCAGAGCTTGTGACTCCTGAAATCGCAAGAGAGCTCCTCCTTACACCGCTTACACTTATAGGTGAATTGCGCAACAGGATTGACGTCGATGTCCAAGTCCACGGTGGTGGCTTCATGGGACAGGCGTTTGCAAGTGCCGTTGCAATTTCACGTGCCCTCACAGGGCAGGAGAAGGGTGGCAAGGACCCAAAGGAGCATCCTCTCACAAAGAGCATGCGCGAAGAGATAAGGAAAAAAATAGCAGAATATGACAGACACCTGTTATCTGGAGACAGCAGGCAGACAGAATCCAAGAAATTTGGCGGGCCGAGCGCACGACGCAGAAGGCAAAAGTCGTACCGTTAAATTTCCCTTTCTTGACAGAGATGTTATGTATAGTCAGTCCACCTTCAGCTGCGGACATCGCTCATCGAATACACCTTGTAAAGCTGGCCAGTCTGCCTGTCGGTGTATCTCCATTCATCCGAGCTGAACTTGACCTCATTAAATTTAGACTTGATCGAAGGATGTAGCATCTTATACACATCTTGTCCAATTGAGATCATATTGGGCCCTGTAAGCGAGGTTATCTTGGCAGCTATGTTCATACAATATCCCAGAATGTCGATCTGGGAGCTTCGGTCATGGCCGTACTGCACAATAACATTTTCGCCCTCGTCCATCCCTATCTTGACGTTCAGCTCTGGATAGTCATATTGGTTGAGAATAGGGTTAATACCGTTCCTTACTACCGCAAGCATCGACCTGGCGCATTGTACCGCTCTATCGCATGCAAGCAGCTTGTTATAGCTTGCTGGAAAGAACGAAATGACGGCATCTCCCACATATTTGAGTACGTAGCCTTTGTGGTTGTAAATAACCTGCGAAATTTCATATGTGAAAGCCCTGATTATTGTTGTCAGCTTATCAGCTGGCAAAGTCATGCTCATATTAGTTGACCCCACCAGATCGGCGTAGGTTATCACAAGCGGAACCTTGGTACTAACATGACTGAGAAGGAATTCTTGGCCCGGCTTGAACGATGCGTCGTATTGGAAACGGCGCTTGAGGGCCCTCCACAGCCTGTCCTGAGTCTGCGAGACAAGGGTTTCGGAGTCAACTATCTTAGCATCTTCATTGCTCTTGCTCGCATTATTCATCATCATGTTGAAAAGGCCCTTGCTGGTGTTATCCGGTTCGCTCTCCTTCTTGGTATCTTTTGGGGGAGCCAAATCTTAGTTAAGTTTGTCGTCTGTTCCATTTAAACGTGGATATATTAGACCCTGCTAAACACCCTTTTGATGGTGAGGGCACCACTTAAGGGAGAAGACTATTTTTGCAGGAAGGTAAATGCATCGGCTGAGAAGGTGCAAGAGGCTTTTCTTGAGGCCGTCAAGTCTGCCATTACGATGAGCCAAGCAAATGCAATGCTGGGCGACGGCACAATAACTCAGGCCGACACTTTTGACCCACAGAATGTCCAGAAGTTCTTCCAACAACTTGGAAACGCCCTGGAAGACTGGACGTTTAGCGGCGTCTTGAAATCAACTACAGAAGACATGCACAGATTATACTCAACATTTACGAAAGAGGCCGATAAGTTTTACGTCAGTGCATATTTTGGCATCCAGTTCCATGAGCTGCCTTACTACAGAGTTGATCGGCGCGTCATCGAAATACAGAAGGAGCTTGCAAGAATTGAGGGCAGAGCGACTTCTGTTTTGAGCAAGATGACAGAGGCTGCAAATACCGTGCTTGCTACTGAGCTGGAAAAGAGAGGCTATGCTAATTTAGGGTTTGAGGAACTTTTTGCGAAAATGTTTGACGACGAAAAGCTAATCGAGGAGCTTAACGAGAAGAGTGCAGTTGTTGAAAGTCAGTTTACCCAGGTTGGGGTGGCACGCGACAAGGTAAGCGAGCTTCTTTCAGAACTAAACAATCTGCTCATAAAATTTTACCAGACATCGCCAGTCCTGATTGATTACAATAGGCTCATGCAAGGCGAAGAAGGTATCACCAACTACTTTGATATTGAAGTCATAAAGAAGAACAAGAAGATGAAAAGAAGAGAAGCATTCATTGACACTATAAAAATGCCAAAAGAGGCTGCTGACATGCTCTCAGGTGAGATTGGCGCTTTGGGAGAAACGCTGCGCAAGTTGCAATCTAGTTTCTGATGTTATTGATCACCTCAAGCGCAGTTAACGCAGAATTGGAGTGCAAAACTGACTGACACGAGCACAAGTGAGGACGCAAAATCAAGTTGATAAAAACATGAAGAGTCGCTATGAGAGTTCCGGTTACAAGCTAGCTATAGATAATATAATATTCCGTCAATATAAGCAGGATGATAATCACGATGCACAGCGGAATGCTTCACTATGCAGACAATGTCGTTATTGTTGCCTGGGAGACTATATAGTTCCCACTTGAGTCTGCCCATACCGAGGGCATAGCTAATCTGCTTCTCTTACGCTCCAAGTGAAAAAGCCTAGATCAAATGATGACCCGATAAAGGCGTAGGAAAGGTCCTGATATTCATTGATGATGTGGTTTCTATACAGCAGCCTAATGTCAGATTTCATGTATCAGATCAGTCAGCTTCCTCTTGGGCTTTGGATGTAACATCTTTTGCGAGTAGCCAAGACACAAGATACACCCTGGGACAAAATCTGTGACAAGCGCCTGCATCGCCTTTTGCTCGTCTATCATGCCGATCCAGACCGACGTGAGGCCGAGCGCGTGGGCAGCCAGTTGGGCATAAGCAGCCGCTAGTGTAGCGTCTTGCACCGAGAACTTCTTGATTATGTGGTGCGGAAAATTCATCTTAATCCTTGACGGATTCATACAAAATACCAGCACCACTGGCGCGTTCACGTATGGCTGGTTGTTTGCAGCCTGTATAAGCTTAAGCTTGACATCGGGGTTCTTTACATGGTAAATTTCAAACCCTTGAAAGCCTCCCGCTGTTGGAGCAGTATCGGCCGCGGCAAATATCATTTCAAGCTTCCAATCCTCTATTTCCCGATCCTCAAACTTACGCTGCGATCTTCGGTTCAGCATTACATTGAAGAGATTGGTCTGCAGGATATCATCCACTCCTGAAGGGGCCTCCTCTTTTTTTGGATAAAGCTTGGTGTCTTTTTCATCGGCGTACATCCTTGAGAAAATATCGCTTGGATACATACAAGTATCTAGATATATACATGCAATAAAGATTTTCTATGCTGATGTAAGACTGAAATAGCGTCTTCAGCCAGGTACAACCGTCGGCGAAATGGTTAATACGAAAAAGATGATCCTTGAAGTGCAGATAGAGATCGATATTCCAATCGACATCGTGCAAGACAGCCACAGGATAAAGGCGGTAGAAGACGGCCTTAGCCGTAGCATTTCAAAGGGCCTATACGATCAAGGAGTCTCATTTGAAATAAAGAACTGCAGTTCTAAGATAAGATAAGATAAAAGCGATGGACAGTAATTGCCATTATGTCTTAGAGGAAGCAAGCTACGGTTGTTAAACCTACGGCTGGCCTCTCTTGCTTCTGCGAACATCTTCTTCTTGCTTCCGAAAGATGACAAGTATGTGCCATGAGCGCGATGTGACAAATGAAGTAATCTAATCTACACAGGAGGATCTTTGGAGGTGAGTCCATTAATTCGGACTGCGACCTATAATATTCTTAAGAAGAAGAAGAAAATTATCTTACATGCAAATCTTAGAATCACTGCCCGCAAAGGTTTCGCAGTATTGAACTCCATACCGACACCGGTGGGCAAGTCGCAAATGAAAACTATGTGAAATGTAGATGGCCTGTGGTGTGACAGACTAGGCTCTTTGAGCCAAGCAATGTCAAGATACGCGGAAATTTATTTACTCTATCTTGCCGACACGAAAAATCACCTTATCAGGATATTAGAGCTTGATAAAAGGGTGCTCAGGACGCTGACCCTCAAAAAATAAGCTAGATGTTAGTGCATCCGCTTTAAACTGCTCAAAAGGTTAGTCTTTTCAATTTCTAGCCAAGAAAAAAGGAAATCGATTAAATACCGTAAAAAGCAATTTCGTCCCAATATGGAATGTGCAGTATACGACACTTATGTTACAA
>JAICHI010000012.1 GCA_025922735.1 Nitrososphaeraceae archaeon
ACGTACTCTTCTCCAATGTTGACCCTGATGTCCTGCTTCGTGACTCCAGGCATCTCAGCGGTAATTGTCAGTGTATTCTCTTTCTCATCTACCGTTGTGTCAACCAGAGGTTCTCTAATACCACTTTGCTCCACCATTCCTCTTGACGATGGTTTAACGTTACCAAATTCCCTTACATGTGGCTTGCCATTTGGACCTACGGTTATCTGGTATCCGTAGTAGTAGGGGCCTTGGACGACCATGTCAGAGGGGCCGGTTTCTCGGATAGTTCTGAACATTCTGTTCAGCATTTCTTCTGCTTCGGCAAATTCTCTGTCGATGTTCTCAAACATTCTTTTACCGAAACCGATATTCCGATCTCTTGACATTTTGTTAATCACTGGCTTATGTAATAGGTATTACATTATATAATTTTTTCGGGATATAGTTATCTTTTTATTACTAAGCTGTCAGAGTATGATGCATTCGGACATGTATGCAGACGTGATAACTGTTCCAGAGGCTATACGGAAAGTTCTCGCAAATGACCATGTTTATATGCAAGCGTTGGTTCTAGGCATCACAAACTACACAGCGCTAGCGGAAAGAATCAAACCTGACATTGAAAGAATAGTTGGTACCAAAGTAAACTTGAATACAATTGTGGTTGCTATCAAAAGAATTGCAGACATGCTGGAAAAGAAGAACCTGAAGCAGCAGAATAGCGATACGCATTTGACCTCAGCAAAAGCAAAGATGTCATTAACAGGGAGTATTATAGACATCGACTTTCAAAAAGAAAATAATGACAATGACAATGATGTCTTGGCCAGTTTTTTGGATGAATTCTTTGACCAAGACAGCAGATATAACCTGTTCCAAACTGATAGTCACTTTTCGCTGCTTACAGAAGATGCAGATGAGATCAGGAGAATGGTTGCTGGTGCTATACAAAGATTTGATGGCAAGATAAGAGAAGGTCTTTCCAAGATAACTGTATCCTTGACCCCCGATGATCAAAGTCCATATCACATATTCTCACTTGTTTCAAATATAACGTATAATAATCAAATACCAATTCATAGTGCTTTCTTTACTACAAATGAAGTAGTATTGATATTGGGAGATAAAGATGCAGCCAAGGCATATGAATTGATCAGAATGAAAATAGGACAATAATTTTCAGATGGTTATACTGTTCAGCTGGGGCAAATAAGCAAGGAAATGCTTAACAGGATTTTTTAGCGGGCCCAGAGGGACTCGAACCCTCGACCAACTGCTCCGCAGGCAGCCATTCTATCCAAGCTGAACTATGGGCCCAGCATCTCTTTCTCTCTTTCTAACAACTACGTTGCCGACTACGACTACGACAGCTGTAACAGCAATGTTTCCTACTTCTATATACCTCAATTAAAACCTAGGTGCAGATACAGTGAGACGTTCAGAAACAGAGACACATATTCACAAGCTAGCCAGCTTCTTTGATAGCAGCATCAGCATTGACGCTCTGTTCAAGCGATCCTGAGATCGTTTCTGAGGATTTTTCGTATTCACTCTGATCGGCTGTGGCAAGGTAGTTGCGAAAGTGCTGATAGCTTTGCCGTTCTAACTCGATAGCGCTGACAAGATAGTCATGCGCTGATTTGTACTTTTCAGGAGTGTTCAAAGCCTTTGCCCTTTCTATCAGATCGTCATATCTGGGCAGGTACTGGTCAATAACTTGGATCATTGTATTGTTGTCCCTTGACAACCACTTGTCCTCTTCTGCCGTATACTGTTGTGTTAATGCATTTGTATCAATCACTATTTTTTCAAATGCTCGTTTGAAGTCATTATTCCGTGAAGCCTCTACTTGGAGAAATACCATAAAGGCAATTAGTACACCAATAACCGCAATACCTCCAAAGGTAACTAACCATGTCGTGTGCTTTCTGCTTCTTGGCAATATCTTTCTCTTTCTCCCTCTATCTCTCTTTGACTGTCTTGCAAGAATACAATGACAAATAACAAAATAAATACGCTATGCTGTATGAAAGATTTTCTTCTTCTTGTTATTATCGCATCTCCAAGAGCGCAATTCTGTCTGTCTTGCCGCTTTTTTTCGGTGTGGCAACCATTTTGGCAAAGTCTCTGTCTGTGCCATCCCAGTCGAAATAATCAAGAGTGTGACGGCCGCAAAATGCAAGCGTAGTCCCTTCTTCATCCCACTGCACGGTACAGCCGCATGGTAGATGTCGGTCAGCCATTCGTATGCTAGTGTATTATCTAATTTAAAAGTTATCGATAGGCCTTCTAGTACTACTACTGAAATCGCAATCTTCTTGATGGGAAGGGTTGACCATTGCATTTACAAAGTCAAAGAAAAAACCGACCAATCGCGCAAATGGGAAAAAGAGTCAGTGAGGCAAATAATTCGCATAAGAAGAAGAAGAAGAAGAAGAAGTAGAACAAATACAAAATAGAAGGCAAAAGCTTGACGTGTCGCCAAGTAAGAACCTGAGAGTGATAGAGAAGTAATGATTAAGCTTGACAACAAAGCTACTTTACAAAAAAGTATTAAATGGGACGCAGCCAATCGAGATAAAGAGAGATTGGCAGACACGGAACAGAAGGAAGGGGACCAGCAGCAGGAGAAACTAGAGGAGGAAGTAGGTACAGCAGATACAAGAAGGCAAATTTCACAGCCTCCACTTAACTTGCTCTTCAATCCGTCACTCCTTATCAGAAAAGATGTCTGGAACATAGACATTGCGCGGTTGCTGGAAATGTTCCTGCGATTGCTCAACGCTACAGGTAATAAAGATCTCCGCATTTGCGGATTAGCTGCAGTCTCTTCTTCCATGATCTATAGGCTAAAAGTGGAAAGCATTTTTGCACTTGAGAAAATAGCAATGCAGAAGAGAGGCCTTAACGAACCAACCAACGACCAACAGCTGCAGCTACCCATACCACAGCTAAACCCAATCGAACTACCATTCAGAATTGAACCAACATATCCAGTGTCGGTGGAAGACTTGCTTCAGATGCTAGAAAATATGATAATGGAGCTTGCAAACCCTCGCTCGAAAAGAAAGAAACAAGAACTCGAGCTTGAGCCGGTTGAGACTTTTGATTTTGATCAATATCTTATCAAGTTCGAGAAGATAATCCAAGATTACGAAGACATGATCTATGACATTGTGGCTGCAGACGGTATACTTTTCTTCAAGACACTGGTTAATAAGATGGAGCCAGTTGAAATGGCAAGATGCTTTATAGCCATGCTCTACCTTGCAATGAAGAGCAAGATCAAGGTTGATCACCACCCACAAGAAGATTCAGACGACATTAAGATGACTCTCACTCAGCCTTAACAAACGACAAAAAATAGTAACATCAATAATAATAACAACAATAGCAGATCAATAAAGTAATAAATCAATTCTTTAGATTATAGAGACATAGAGACGCACACACCTTGCGCGAACCTCGCCTTCCAGAAGATGAAATTGCCGCTAGAATAGAAGCTGCTTTATACTCTGCCGGTAGGCCTCTATCCCTTGATGAACTCATAAGAGCATCGGGTACCAACTCCAAGGAAAAGACGCATCGAGTGGTCAATGACCTTGCAAAGAAAGCCAACTCAACCTTTAGAGCAATCGAGATAGTTCAACTTGAAGACGGCAAGTTTGTATTGCAGCTAAGGCCACAATACACGCCGCTTGTACGCAAATTCGCGCAGCATCCTTTACTTCCATCGGGTGCACTAAAGACACTTTCTTACATTGCATATGAGCAGCCGGTGACTTCAAAGAGGCTAGTGCAGATAAGAGGCAGCCAAGTGTATTCTCACATAAAGGTTCTTGAGCAGCTTCAGTTCGTAGAGCATGAAAACCTTGGTCGGCTTAAAGTGTACCGAACGACTCCTAAGTTCCAGAACTACTTTGGCATAACAGACATCAATGCCGTAAAAAGTAAGCTAGTGACTGCCTCCACCACCACCGGCAGCAGCACAACAACAAGAACAAAAGCAAGCAAGCAGCCACAGCCACAGCAGCAGCACTCAACCACAAAACATATCCCGTCATCCTCTGCTGCAGCCGACGGGAGCGCCGCAGGGGACTCAAGCCAGCCTAAGCTACCAGAAAAGACTTAATTAGAGCAGAGAAAAATTACCTACTGCACACTGCTATGCGAAAATCAATAGAGAATCTCGCGGGACGCAAGCTAACTGGTGGACGCAAGGTTGCCATGAGAGGAAGACGTAAGTATGAGATTGACAGATATCCAAATGAAGCAGTCGTCGGCCCCACACGGATCGTTACCCGAAGGACGAGGGGCAACAACAACAACAAAGTGGCTTTCAAGACTGCCGAGTTTGCCAACGTAGTTGATCACGATAACAAGAATGTAACCAAATCCAAGATCTTGAGGGTCACTAAGAATCCAGCAAACAGAGACTATGAAAGAAGAGGCGTAATCAGCAGGGGCGCCATTATTGAGATCGAAAACGGGTCAGCAAGGGTTGTGTCAAGGCCGGGGCAAGACGGAGTGGTTAACGCCATCCTGCTCAAGGCAACAACAACATAAGCAACTACAAAGCCTTAGTAACGTCATATAGTAACCGTTAAGAGCAAACAAGGGTTTCTTTTCTTTGTGGACTTATCATGGGATGGTCCAGATCCAAAAGAAAGAACTGTCTGCCCATATCCGGTGGACTTTTATTGCAAGCCTTCCCCTGCAGAGTCGCTAAACTCGCTTCATTCCGGACGTCTCTTCCTTGAGCTCGATCTGGGCGCAAATGTAAGGCCAGTTGCCTGTCGTCTCATTAACAACGCCAAGTCGGAAAACCTTGACAAGTTGGAGCACAGAGCCAGCAAGATAAAGCGGCAGACATCACTCTCCACCACATTCGTGCACGACAGTCAATATCCTAACAGATGGGTAGGCGAGCGGAGCATCCCGGCCAGCTGGCTAGAAGGCGGTACAAGAACTCATGAGAGGACAGGTGCGGCTAGCCCCAAGAGTGGTCTTAGTTTCTATAGCCTTGAGATAACATACACACTTGACAATAGCAACAGTTGCACCGCGCGTTTTTCCTCTGAGGACGCATTTCACTGGCAAGCAAGGGCCAAATGAACTCTGTAGCGTGCGCGCATATCACGCAAGCAATATATGTTTTTTATAATTGCATAAAACATAGAGGATCGAGAAAATCTCTTGAAAGACTACGAACATGTTGTGCTTTGGCTTGACTACTTTAACAAGAACCTTAAGAGACGGCAAGGCAGGAAGGTGAAGCGTGATCAGGCAGTCTTTGATCCTACTGTCCAGGAATTAGTCGAGGCTACCAGAGCGGCAGGCTTCCATTTATCGGAGCAAGAGATAAACAGCGATGCAAGGTTCCCTCGCAGATCATTTGTCAAGTCTGGCTATGTGATGGTGGCAAAAAAGGAAGGTATCAAAAAGTCTCAGACAATTGACGCGGTAGCCAACAAATTGCTGCGAAGGAGCTTGCAAAAATCCAGCAAGAAATAGACAATAAGGTATAGTAAAAAGGGGGGGAGGGGTGTTTGTCTCTCTCTATGTATGTGTACTTGTTTTTTCCTCAAACCTAGTGATACTGCAGAGAGGGGTTTTATTGTTTATAGAAAATCACAATAATAATATCTGGCACACAAGCCTATGATATCAGTAATCAACTTATGCCTATTATTCCTCAAACAGACGAAGTAGGAGAAATCATACATCTTGCAAAAAGCGGTAGGTTAATAGTGAAACTAAGTGCTACGGGTGCTGAAAGAGTCAAGGCGGGCGAGTTCCTGATCGATGGATCGGGCAGAAGGGTCGGCAGGGTGGCTGAGTTGTTAGGTCCAGTGAAGTCGCCATATGCGTCTGTTATAACAATGACAGATAAGACAAGCAGGCTCGTAGGATCCAAAGTTTTTGGTGGCGGTTTTCCCAAAAAACAACGTGACCGGAGCAGGGGCTTTGGCCGCTCCCGTTCGAGATCGTAAAAAATAAGAGAAAAAGTGCATATATGGAGTAGGGTACGTTGAAGGAACCCTGATACAAAAGGCTTTTTTAGATTCACATCTATAACCTCCTTCTGCACTTGCAGTTTGAGTACGTAAACCCTATGGCGGGGCTTGCAATGTTAATCATTGGACTTTTCTTGATAGTATTTGGCTATTTTGAATATGGGATAACGCCTGTCGTAGTCGGTCTGGTCCTTGTTGCATACTATAGAAAATATCTGTGGCAGATTCTGGGAATCTCGCAGCTCTAGCTAACTTACCATTTCGATAGCTGTTGGAAGCACTTCTGCTCCCATGAGGAGACCTAGCTTGCCGCGCTTGGCATAGTTTTCAGTAAACCTTGCGCTTCCATCCTGCTTTACTCTGCTACCGGAAATCAGTAGGGGAACTGGGTCATCGCTGTGCCCCTTCTTTACGCAGGGGGTAGAATGGTCACCAGAAACTACTATGACTGCGTCCATCTTGTTCAACTCCTGCATTAGTGTACCAAAGAAACGTCTGTCAATATCTTCGATGTTCTTCCTTTTGCCCCTTGCGTCACCATCGTGGCCAAACTCGTCGGGTCCCTTGATGTGGACATAAATTGCATTGACAGACTTGAGGCTATCTGCAGCAACTTTTGCTTTTTTCTCATAGTCAATGGTGTCACCTGCTTGAAACATCTTTATTCCCAACACCCTGGAAATTCCGATCTCAACTGGCATATCGACAATGCCTCCTACAGCGATGTTATACTTTTTGTTGATCGGTTCAACGTTTGGATACCTGTTGCCAGAATCACGCGCGAGAATGCAGTTCATAGGCTTTTTGCCAGCAGCTATTCTTGCTCTGTTGACTGGGTGATCTCTTAGAAGCTGAACGACTTGAGTAGTAAATTCATTTAGCATTTTTGCAGAGACTTTGGCCGATTGTATGTCTTCTTGCGCCTCAGATTCCTGTATGTATATGTCCTGAGCGGTGACCGCCTTGGCTATTCCCATCCCGTCTACTTTGTCATAAGCAGGGTCGGTATTGGTGATCTTGTCTGATAATTTCATCTTAGCATGTCTGAACCTTATGACGACTCTGTGCGCAACGGTGGGCTCCAGGGTCACAGAACCATCCTTGTCGCTGAACTTAATGTTGTCACTCAGCGTCTTACACACAGACTTTGCCTCTTCGATGCTAATGATTCTGCCTGCACGCCTGTCTACTACTTTCAGATTATCGTCCACTGTTGCAAAGTTGCCCCGCAGCGCAAGGTCACCCTCGCGGAAATCAATGTTGCAACCTATTGACTCAATGACTCCACGGCCGACGTAGCTACCATCTTTAAAGCTATACCCTAGCATGTTGAAAACTGCAATATCAGACTGGGGTGCTATTCCCTTGCCAACGCTGATAACCCTCCCCATCGCGCCATTCCTTGCCAGCGCGTCAAGATTAGGAGTATATGCCGCCTCAAGAGGCGTTAGATCATTCAAAGATGGGTGAGGCAGATCGCCAATGCCGTCAAGCAAAACATACACTAACTTGATATCCTTCATATAGCGACAAAAGAATGCCTGATCAATTTATTTTTTTGTGCGTGTGTCTTTGTAATAAGCAAAATATTTTCTCAGCACTTTAATGTATGGATGAACTATTTCAAAAACCTCATTATCCTCTTGTTCTGAGAGTCGACGCCGGTATCGCTCAAGAATCATTCCTTCAGCCAAGCCCTTGTAATAGCCTATTCTGTGCCCATAAAGGAAATCAGGGACTTGATGGCATTTCCAGATGCGCTTTAGTTTTGGCACACGCTTTTTGGGTACCTTTGGTGCCGTCATGTCATTTTCAATAACAGCTTCAATGATATTTCTAATATCGTCGTCCAACGTCATATACACATATACATACACATGCGCATACACACATATACTATTAGCTGGCGTAACGTGCAAAAAAAGTATATACTCCTTAATAGTCCCAGGCCCCTTATCAAGTATAATTGAAGGAGCTATGCACCTTCTGCCAGCGCACCGTAATAGACGATACCGGGCAGAGGACAGAGGATTTTGGCATCAAAAGAAACGGAAAGTTCATCTGCACACGTTGTGTGAGGGCCTTCGAATTTTCCCTTGGGAGCTAGAAAGTTACAGAACATTTAATTAAAAGCAATCAGAGCCTTTTCTAGGCTGAATAGTTTGGGGGATTTACGTAAAGATTACGTTCTTGATAAGTTTGTTGTCATGCATGAAGCTAGCCAAGCTGCATCAGAGGACAGGCATAGCAATGGAGGAGGAGTAAAATGCCCGTACTGCCCTGGTAATGAGTCGATGACTGAGCCGGCAACCCTTGCACTTGTGGTCAAGGAGGGCATGCTCCAGCGTCTTTCGGACAGCGAGGACAGTATAATAGATGACTGGTCAGTGAGGGTATTTCAGAGTGAAAAACCGGTAGTTGTCACTGGTTCCGCAACAAGCTACAGTGACAAACCATTGTACAGCGAGCCGGCCTACGGATACCATCAGATAGTGGTTGCATCGCCAGAACACAATCAGAGCCTTTCGCACATTTCTGTCGAGCAGTGGGGCAATGTCCTTGTGGTCATCCAAGACCGCGTAAGGTGGCTTTACACCCAAAAAGGTGTGACGTATGTCTCAATCTATGTGAACAGCGGTGCCAGCGCAGGTGCGCAGGTAACCCATCCTCACCTAAACATCGTTACTTTTTCTTCTATACCTCCAGTTATCGACATGGAGGCAGAAGGCTCACACAGGTTCATGAATGAGAATGGCAGTTGTCCTGCTTGCAGCTTCATCGGAGTTGAATCAAGCGGTCCGCGCCAGATTCTTGCTACTGACAATTATATTGCCTTTTGTCCTTGGGCTCCTACTTACCCGTATGAATTCTGGATCTATCCAAAAAGACACATAACGTCATTTTCAAAGATAACACAAAAGGAGATTAATGACCTTGCACTTATGCTGCGAGCTACACTTGGTGGCATGTCAAAGGCGCTCAAAGATGCTCCATTCAATCTTGTATTCCACCTGTCGCCGGAGAAGAAGAACAGCCGCCTGATCCACTGGCATATTGAGGTGTATCCTCAAATGAGTACGTGGTCAGGGCTTGAGAGGGGTTTTGGAGTTTTCATAAACAATGTAAGACCAGAAAAGTCAGCTGAAATATTGGGCTCGTCATGCAGGAAAGAGCTGGCAGGACTTGTAGGAATCATCTGACTCAATGATCATGCTACCAGGTGACATCAGACGCTTATGATACAGGTAGAGGCCAGTGATGGCTTTCATAGAGCAGGACCATATGATTTATTTATCAACTCATAATAGAATCAGGTATCATAATGAACTTGAAGCTGGAGGACTGGACTTCGCTTGCATCCCTTGGCCTGGCGGTAATGTTTGTCGCGCTTTTGCTATCATTTTACAACTTTTTGATCGGTCCTGAAGGCATAGGGCCTGAGCGCGTAGTTGAGCCAGGCAGCCTGCTGCTGCAGCTCATATTTATCTCAGCTGCTCCATGCCTAATACTTGCTGGCTTTGCATTTGTCATGGCCAAGACCTGGGGCGCTCCGATAGGAGGCGCATTGCTCATAGCAGCCGGCATCATAATAGTTGCAGGCATGGCCATTGGTGTAACCATGGTGCCAAAGATCCCGAACCAGTATATTGTGGGAGGAGTCGGAGTCGCACCCTTCATATTTATGCCAGCTGGAGCAGGTGTAACTGGAATAGGCGGCTACATTCTTGCGGTATCAAAAAGAAGGCACATCCACAGCAGAGACTTAGATGATCTTCGTTGAGAAAGAATTCCAGCGGTTTTAAGGAAATCGACGTATCAACGAACCCGCTACCTATCAAGCTGTCAGACAACATCCACTCCGTTTTTAACAAGGCTCGAAGGGAAAAGAGCCCCGTTCTTGCAATAGTCACCGGCACTAAGCCGGATTTTTACAAGCAGGCTCCACTTGTACTTGAAGCAGTAAGGGAAAAACTACCAGTAATTGTAGTTGACACAGGCCAACATTTTGACGAAATACTCAGATTCGGTATAGAAGAGTTCAATCTGCAGAAGTTCGTTGGCTGCAACCTCCAGATACGTGGAGACTTGATGGAAAAGGCAGGCGAGCTAATAGTCAAGTTCGGCTCGTTTGGCAGGTACTGCAAGAAGCACTTTGGGACTGAGTCTCTCCTCCCAGTAGTGCATGGCGATACACTGGTTGCAGGCATTGCCCCACTCGCATGGGTTTTTGGCATGGGTCAGAAGGTTGGGCAGAATGAGGCAGGCCTTAGATCCATGAGTCCCCAAGCCATAACATTGCTAAATGCGGGACGAGAGCCTACAAGACCTGAAATACAAAAATTTGTGAGTAGCCAATTTGACGGGAAATGGTTTATTGCGAGGGAAGAACCTTTTCCAGAGCAGATCGACACGTGGATATGCTCAGCAGGCACACAGTTCTTCTTTGCTCCAACAAAACTTAACAAAGACAATCTAGTAAGGGAAGGATATCCAGAGAACTTCATCTACGTTGTCGGCAACTCAGTGGTGGATGCAATCCACATCAAGAGAAAAGAAAAGCCCCAGCAGAGCATTTTTACTTTTTACCCTCAGCTTGAAAGGGACGATTGGATAAGAATGGACATTCATAGGCGAGAAAACCTGACAAAGAAGCGGTTTATCTCAATTATTGAGGGGCTTGTAGAACTTATCAAGAACACAGACCAGAAAGTTGTCCTAGTCTTGCTAAACGCCACAGTAGCAGCACTCAAGCAATATGGTCTTGAATTCAAATTGCATAGTCTTGCAGAGCAGCATCCAGAAAAATTACTATTGACGCCTTTATGGAAGGAATACGCGCATGTCATAGAATTCCTTGACAGCGGACATTGTTGGGCTGAAATGACAGATTCTGGCTCAATGCAGGAGGAGCTGCTCTACTTTCCCAAGGTAACATCTATGACAGTCAGGCTCAATACCGACAGGCCGGAAACCATATTTGATGCCCAGAGCAATATCCTTGTACCGCCACTGAATGCGGGTTGGATAGTCTCTATGGTTGAAGAGGCTTACAATAGAGAGGAGGGTTTGGGACTGAAGCTGCGACATAAAAAGCAGATATACGGCACACCGGGAGATGTCTCAAAGAAAATCATCCGAATAATCAAGAAGGAATTTGAAAATGGCGACGCCAACTTTTACCCCTGGCTGCACCAGAGGCTTGGGCTCTGGAAAGAAAGTGAGGGCCTCGACTATATGTAGTACTAGAGGGCAAACTTGCCTCTCCTGACGCCCATTCGCTTTCTATCCATTACGGTTATGGCAAATACATCTTTTATCATTTGTTCAAATGCTTTGGTCATAGTCTGGTTACGTCGCCTCATCATTTTCCTCTGGGTTTCTATTATCGAATCAAGCTTCAGTTCTACATTTCTTGCTCCTATGCTTGTACCATAGATAGTGAAACTTGGCACATCCTGTGCAACAAGGCCATGCAAGTGGGAAGAAACGCCGATCCGCCTGCCGCTGTAAATAAGCGTGCCAATAGATGTCTTGACCATGTCTGCGAAAAAAGAACCTATCTTGTTTTGACCAGTGTCCATCTTCATATTCTTGCCGCTCTTCATCTTGATGTTCCCGTATGTCATCTTAAGATCTGATGTGGTGGTCATGGCGCCAATGTTGACCCATTCGCCTATATACGAATGGCCAATAAATCCCGCATGGGTCTTGTTTGTATGATCAGAAATTACACAGTGTTCTACTTCTCCTCCAATTCTGCAGTTGTGGCCGATATAGCTCGCTTCAATGATAGTGAACTGCTTAACCTGCGCCATACTATCAATATAGGCTGGACCCACTATCCTGCTTGCCGCAACATAAGCTCCCGGGCCGATGTATATACCTCCATCTCTTACATCAAGCACGGTTCCATCCTCTACTGCGGCATCTTTCCCAACTGCTACAGTGTTGCTGCCAACAATCGTGACCTCTTCGCCTAGCTGTGTTTCATTTTTCATAGTAGAAACCTGTGTTGCAAGGGAATTTTCAAGAACTCTGACTATGTCCCAAGGCTCTGAGATGATCCCCTGAGTGTCTTGACCTTCCAAATCGCTCAATTTTTCCACTTTTAGTTTCCTGATATCTATGCTCTTGCCTCCTGTAACGCGATTCTGCAGATATTCTACGTCTTTGCTGTCGAGTCTCGCAACAAGCAGTCTTTTGTTGCCGCCGGCAGTTATGGCAAAGGTGTGATTGATGTTGAACAGACGTTCAGGGTTGATTGCCCCAGGGTGGAGAAGCCCATTAACAAATACAATGTCACTTCCTATTGAGCTCGGGTTTACCTTGCAGTTAGGGTGACGCTCGGCTGTGATACATGCAAGATACTCCCTTGTAAGCAGTATTTCCGGTGCCAACTGGTGCTCTTCAAAAAAGCTCTTCGCCCCGACCTTGATGTCAAATGTAGCTCTTGTAAGTGAAATTGGCGCAAAGTTCTGCCAATGTGAATCCTCAAACAGGGCTATGCTCATCTAGATTTTGCCCAGCTTGCTGACATACTGCTTGTACGCATCCAAGTATGACTTTTTGTCACCAATGTCGATAAAGCCGCTATCGATCCTAAATCCCTTGACGGTCCTCCTTTGCTCCAGCGCCTTCCTTACTGCATCATCCATTCCAAACGATCCGGACTTGGGTATTATCTTCAAAAACTGCGGCTCCATAATGTAAGAACCGATGTTTATCATGCCGCTTATCTCAGGCTTTTCACGCCATGCGGTGACTCTATCCTGACCATTGATGTCGATAAATCCATACTTTAGTTTAGTGGAGTACTGTAAAAGCGCCATAGTGACAAACGCCTTTGACTCTTTATGCTGCCTTATCATCTTGCGCAAATTGAACTCATAGACAGAATCTCCATAGACACATACAAACGAGTCATCCTCAAGCAACTTCTCAGCAGTCTTAAGCTGACCTGCTGTTGCGAGTGGACGCTCAGATCTTGCGTAATCAATCTTCACTCCAAACCGGTTGCCGTCCTCAAAATAATCTTCTATTGTTCGATGAAGATAGCTGACGCAGATGACAATGTGATCGATATCGCCAGCGTTCTTCATCCACTCAATAATATATTCAAGGAGTGGTTTATTGCCAAGCGGGAGCATTGGCTTTGGAATAAAGAATGTATAAGGCTGGAGCCTCGTACCCAGCCCAGCTGCTAGAATTACCCCTTTCATGCTTTGTATCTTTTTCAGGCTTTCGACGTATATATAATATGAATTGAACTATCTATCGTTGCCAAGAATAGAAATCGGGACATACATATTTGTCCAAGCCTGATCTTGTTGCCCTAAAGGATAGCCTTTTTAGCGCTTAAGAAGCTCTTTTAGCTCTTTCGCTAGTTTTCCTTTCAAAGCATGCGTTTGTCCTTTCTTATAAGAAATAGTCTTCCATGTCATTACATCAAAAGGTAGTTTCTTTAAAGGTGTGGAGCAGATATGTATAGTAGGTTTGCCAATTCCATGAGAAAATCCGACTTCATATAAAACATTAGGATTTGCTCCAGAAATATCGGCAATCATTACTATGCTATCCTTGATATCCTGCTTTAACTTTTGCACAATATCTCCTTGAAAGTATTCTTTATCGATACGTATACACGTTGCACCTACTGAGACAGCGGCATCGCTCATTGCCACAAAATACACATCATCGAACTCCTCTTTGAAGGGCATGGCAGCTATAATCTTAGGTGTCCCCGCAATAGAGTATAGCGATGTAAGCATGGCCGATACTTTTGTCTTTTTTTGTGTGGTTTTGACTAGGTCGTTGACCAAGAGTGTTAGATCCTTAGCTGAAACAACTCCCTCGTCAACAAAACTTTTCTTAAGGTCCCTAATTACAAGGAATGCATGAGCGGCACCAGTCAGCTTCTTGTAATACTTTGCTTGTTGCTTAGCACGAGCTATATTCTGTTGTCCGGCTCTCCAACCTTTAACTTCGACTACGGCATAGGTTTGGTCGGGAAAGCGAACAAGAAAATCAGGCAATATTCCTCCTATTGCCGGTCGAGAAATGACTTCTAATCCAGTTTTACTCAGAGTTTCAAATATTTCCGTCTTAAGTTCGCTTTCTTGCGGTAGATGCCCCACACTTCGAACTTTAGGAGACTTATTTAAAAGAAGATCTATGATAACCAACAATAGTTGGGGAGGTAGCATAAGAGAAGATAGGAACTAGTAAGAACTCAATCTGATCTTATTGTTAAGCACTATGTAATATGAGGTCTAATAGACTCCCTTCTGCTAATGGTTCCAAAAATAAACTTAAACATATGCTATACACGTAGAGTTACACTTTGTCAAAGTTGTCCGCAGAGGTAGATAGCTCTAACGGTTCGCATTTATCCTTTCCGAGAGGATCAGTGATCATGTCAGACAGTCATCCACGTATTCAGTACGCAGACATACGCCATAGCAA
>JAICHI010000013.1 GCA_025922735.1 Nitrososphaeraceae archaeon
AGTCACAAAATGCAGAGATAGTAGCGGCAGGAGAAAATAATGTGTTTGTTTCATGGTGGGAAACCAGTCCAGAAACTGGGTCAAGTGAATCTGTGCTAAGAACATCAACTGATGCAGGACAGACGTTTGGTCCTATGATAATGCTTGGTACGAATGGAACTGTAACAACTACTGAAGAAGAAGGAGGAGAAGCGGTGGAAGCAGTGGAAGAAGCAGTTGGAGGAGCGCAAGTAGCAGAGTAGGAGCAGTAGAAGAGAAAGGAGAGAAAGGACGAAGAAGAAGAAGAATGCTAACCTCTAGACAAGCAATATTAAACCATACACAGCTTTATCTAGCCCTACATTTTTCTTATTTAATTGGTGTTTCTTAGCAAAGCAGAATTGGACTATTTGACTGCTAAACGACAGTTTAGTACTGACTACGCTTACACTATCAAGTCTAGACTTCAACATAAGTTGAAGTTATTCGCTAGTCAAGAGCTGCCTTTGTTGGTTGAGAAGGATTATCTTACAGAATTTGGTAAGCTTACAGAAAACTGTAAGGGTTTTAACAATGTAAATAATGCCCTCTCAGCTAATGCCCCTCAGTATTCATATGAGCCATTGCAAGGCGTCTGCACCGGCTAAGGTAATCCTATTTGGCGAGCACTTTGTCGTATATGGCAGCCCGGCTATCCTTGCGGCTATAAACAAGCACATATCTGTTGATGCCCGCACCACAATACATGACGAAGACAAGATAGTTATTAGATCAGACATTGGAGTCGCTGGCGAATACTGGCATAATGGAGAGTTTTTTAATGCACTTGAAGGTGGAAAGAAAGCAAAGGCAGTTTTGGATCCCCTATACCGTGCAATCAGACAGGTTCTATCGAAGAGAAATAATAAGAATATAGGAATAGAGGTTGACATTTCTTCGAAAGTACCTCCAGGCATAGGCCTCGGATCCTCTGCTGCATCATGTGTTGCAACGGTGGCTGCTGTATATTCGCTTTTCCAAAAAAACCCCAGCAGACAGAAAGTATGCGAGTTTGCGATCGAATCAGAGAGGCTGATTCACAAAAGAACTTCCGGTGCAGATTGCTATGTCAGCACTTTTGGTGGGCTGATGCAGTACTACAGCAAATCAAGAAGATTCAAGAACATAGAGACAAAGGGATCGCTTTCCCTTGTCGTTGCCAACACCGGAATCAAGCACTCTACTTCAGACCTTGTGGCAGGTGTAAAGAGGTTCAAGGACACCAATAAGATACTCTTTGAAAGCCTTGCAAAACAGGCTAGCGACATTTGCTTGCAAGCATGCACTGCCATAGAATCAGGTAAGTATGACAAAGTAGGCGAGCTTATGAATGAAAATCAAATCCTACTTCAACAGATCGGCATATCTCACCATAAGGTACATGATATAATAGAGATATGCAGCAAAGCCGGTGCCATGGGAGCTAAGATAACTGGAGCAGGTGGAGGAGGTGCGGTTATTGCTCTTGCAGCGAGCAAGCAGGAGAGCACCAAAATAGCATCGCATGTCAAGGCAGCAGGCTATCAGTCGTTTGAGGTGAAAATAGATTACGATGGGCTTTCCTTCTAGAGGCCTATTTTCCTCAATGCCTGTTTTGTCTTTGATTCACCTTCTTTTATGAGGTTTTTTATCCCTACCTCCGTAAAGTCGGTATTCTCATATAGATAAGGGAACTGCTCTTCCCTTGTAATGTAGACTATTTTCTTTATCTCTGCTCCATGCTCTTTCATCATCCTCTTGTACTTCTTGTGAATGTTATCAAGCTCTTGCCTGTCTATTTTGCTTGGATCGACATTCTTTTCAATTATCTTGTACAATTCCTCAATGAATTCTAGGTGTCGCGTTATCACTTTTGACAGCTTGATGTTGTGAGCAGTCTTATCGCTGAACATAATATCTCTTGCCCTGTGCAATACTTCAGGCAGATTCTGCGGCAACCTTTCAATCTTTTTCGGATAGTTTTCAACGATAAAGACTTGTTTGTCTATAACCGGAGATGCATCTATTGCTTCTCTTAAAGGTGTGTTACTCAGGAGACTTCCATCCCATACATACATTCCTTTTTCGACCTCAACCCAGGGGAAGCCATAGAGAGGATATCCGGAAGTGCCTAGCAGATGCTTGACCGTTATCTGTTGATGTGCGCTGTCAAATGTCATTGGCTCTGCAGTCAGCACGTTTACCGCAGTTATTATCAGACGAGTGTTTGGATTTCCTCCAGGCCTCAACTTGTCATAGTTGATGTATTTTTCAAGGGTCGAGGCAAGAGGAGAGTGATCGTAGATGTATGTCCACTCATGGGGTCGAAAATATTTCGGATCTTTTATCGCATACTCGGGCCTCCACCGTGGCAAATACATCATTCTATTGCCATATAACGCCGCGCTGTAGAAGGACAATGCTTGCCTGAGTGATAAGCTTGCCTGCGGGTGGTTACTGCTGTAGTAACTTTCTGACTCATTGACTGAGGGAGCAAGAGGAATTGACGACATTAGAGGCGGCGGCACAAGATCAATTGAATTTTCCGCAAGCTCGAGCCAGAATTGTTCAAGTGCAAATTCAGGCTGTTTATCCTTGCTGCCAGCAACAATTGCAGCATTTATTCCCCCTATTGATGTGCCAGCGAGAATGTCTAACTTGACTCTGCTTTCTGCAAGAGCCTTAAACACTCCGCAACCAAAGGCCCCAAGCGATCCTCCGCCCTGCAATATCAGAACATTCTCAATGCTATTATGACGAGCCATGGCCAAAATACCCAAGTTCAGTAATTATGCATTTTTGAGAGGGGCAGTGAGATGCATAGGCTTAACCAGATCGGCAACATCGACCCAGCAGCGCGCTATCTTGTCCATCGAGTATATGAGATTCAGTACTGTAACTGTGGAGTCCACATTCTTTGAATCTACGCTGCTCTTGACAGAATTTATAATTTCCATAAAATTATCGTACATCTTGACTACAGCATTTGATTCTGATCTATTCTTGTTTACAAATGCAGCAACTGACTTTTCATGCATCTTTTCTACAAGTACTCCAGCCTCGACTATCTTGTCGACGGCTTTGATGCGCGAAAGATCTATCGCATTTGCAAGATCAACGATATAGTCTCCCGCGCTCTCAAGAAGGTGGGCTGCGATCCTATAGTCAAGGATGTCAATATTGCTCAAGTTGAGCTTGCCCGCTAGTTTTTGATCCATGGTAGCGCTTCGGATCAGCCTGACAAGCAAAAAATATTGTCGGTCCACTTCGTCGTCCCTACCGCTTATCACTTTGCGGATACTACTATTCTGTTTTAGCTTTATGGCCTCAAGCATGTCTCGGTACATGCCTGCAACTATTGCACTCATACGACGCAGTATCTTTTCAGCATCAAGCGTATCTGCATCAAGTAGAAATTGAGCAGATATATGGAAGCCATCTTCATCGACTATTTCTAAGCCGACCAGCTTTCGCATAGCCTTCTTAATCCTATCAGCGTCTTCAAATGAAATCTGCGAGCTGGCCTTTATCCGGATCATGTCGTACCCAAGCAGGTATCCGCCGTACACTTGGTTAACGAGCGTGTCCATAGACACCGAAGGATATGGAATCGTCAATTCCTTTACCTTGTCTGCCATGTCGTCTTCTGAAGAAAATATCGATATAGAGTTGTCATGGTTGATGTGTACTGGTACGATGCTTCCTTTCTTTAGATTATTGCTCTTGATCCATAGGCTTGGCAGTGATACCAAGATGCTGCTGCCTATTTGCTGTAAGCGCCTTGCATACCGGACCACCATGTTATATGTTTAAATTCATTTAAACTAATTAAACATTATTTTTATATTTTCGAAGTTTTATAAATACCCATATGGCAACAGAGCTGGTCGGGGAGCCTATAGCTATAGCCAAAGCATTCAGCCCAGGTCACATAACAGGCTTTTTCGAGGTGCCCCATGATACCTCTTGTTTCCATTTCCTGCACAAGGGTTCTAAAGGGGCCGGATTCTCTATCAATAGAGGCATTGCAACAACAGCATATATCTACGAGAGTGCAAAACCGGAGTATCAAATATGGATCAACGGCATTAAAAGTCGCAGTGCAGAAGTTTCGAAATGGGTTATTGAAGAATATCTTAGGCTCGCAGATAGACCTTACTTTATAAGTGCCCACCATGATGTTGAAATCCCAATTGGCTTTGGTCTTGGCTCAAGTGGTGCGGCAGCCCTCAGTCTCTCATATACGCTCAATCAAGCACTTGATATAGGTCTCAGTAGAACTGAAGCAGCACAAATTGCGCACCATGCAGAGATTGTCTGCAATACGGGCCTAGGCACGGTAATTGCAGAATTTGCCGGAGGCTTTGAGATGCGAACAAGTGTTGGGGCACCGGGTATGGGTTCTGTTAGCAAGATCAATCTAGATAAGAATTACAAGGCGTTAGTCCTCTGCCTTGCTCCCATTTTGACCAAATCATTTCTCACAAACCGCATAAACGAAATAGATGGCCTTGGAGGCATCATGCTAAGCAAGCTATTGGAGTCAAGAAGCCTTGACGACTTTCTCAAAATGTCACATAGATTTGCAGAGATGTTGAACCTCACAGAGGGCAGATGCAAAGGACCAATTGCAGCTCTCAGGACAAGGGGAATTGAATCAAGCGTTGCACTCTTTGGTCAGACTGTTTTCACCATCGTTTCACATGATAAAGTAGCTGAGGCGGCAAGTGCCCTCAGAGAATTTGCTGGTACACCTATTATCTGTGATATAGACATGGCGGGGGCAAGAATGCTCTAAAATTGCACATAAACCACTTTGCTATACCGTCAGACCATCCTCGAGCCAGATCTCTTTACATCCGTGAAATGCTGGTCGATGGCTTTAGACGAGGCCTGGTAGTACCTGAGGGTCTAATTGCCCATGGACGGGGCGAGGCATATGATTATCTGCTTGGCGAGCGCACCACAGAGACTGCCCAACGGGCAATTAAGGCGGCGGCGGCAATGCTGTTGCTCTCAAGCCGGCCCGTCATATCTGTAAACGGCAACACTGCTGCCCTATGCACAAATACAGTGGTGGAACTTGCGAAAGTGGCAGGAGCGAGTATTGAGGTCAACATCTTTTATAGAACGGAGAAGCGCGAGATGGCGATCAAAGCAGAGCTTGAGCTGCATGGTGCAAAAAGGGTGTTGGGAGTAGGCTCAAAAGCATCAGCAAGAATTCCAGAGCTCCAAAGTGAGCGCAGGCGAGTTGACCCTGATGGCATCTACGCAGCTGATACCGTGTTGGTTCCACTTGAGGATGGTGATAGAACAGAGGCGCTCATAAGAATGAACAAGACGGTGATTACAATCGATCTCAATCCATTGTCGAGAACATCTAGGGCTGCAAATATCACTATTGTTGATAATGTAGTAAGGGCTATGCCAGCATTGGTAGAAGCCGCACGTAAGCTCAGGGGTACCATGTCATTAAAAAAAATTACGGATAATTATGACAACAGTAAAAACCTCCAAGAATCACTCAAGATCATAAAAGGTGAAGCCTAATAATTGCAGGGCAGGACAAAACTCAATGTAGGTGATATATTAGCCAAGAAAGGAAAAGAAAAAATCTCTGTTCTTACAGCATACGAGTACTCTACTGCAAGAATATGTGATAGCGCAGGGATTGACATTTTGCTTGTAGGCGATAGCGCAGGAATGGTGGTATTGGGCCATGCAAACACAGTGCCTGTGGGTATGCAAGAGATGATGATATTTTGTGGTGCAGTGGCAAGGGGAACCAAGCGCGCAATGATAATTGGTGACATGCCCTTTGGTTCTTATCAAGTAGGTCCAAGTGTGGCAGTTGAAAATGCAGTCCAGCTGATAAAGGCTGGCTGCGATGCAGTCAAGCTTGAAGGAGGTTCTGAAATTATAGATACAATAAAGGCAATAGTAGTTGCAGGGATACCTGTCATGGGTCACATTGGGCTCAGGCCTCAGACATCATCTCTATGGGAAGGTTACAAATTGCAGGGCAGGACAAAAGAAGGAGCAATCAAACTAATTGAAGACGCCAGTGTTCTGGAGAAGGCAGGCGTCTTTAGCATTGTTCTTGAGATGGTTGCAAGTGAGGCAGTAGATGCAATAACAAAGAGCGTGTCAATTCCAACGATAGGCATAGGCTCAGGCCCCAGCTGTGATGGTCAGGTCCTTGTCCTGCATGACATGTTAGGCATTTATCAAGACATCCGACCGAAATTTGTAAAAAGATATGCAGAACTTAGCAAGGAGATATTTGATGCAGTGTCAAGCTATAACCATGACATCAAGACCGGCATGTTTCCAGAGGAAGCGAACACATTCCACATGGATGCAAAAGAGCTGGACGAGTGGAAGAATGAAAGAAGAATATGAGAACAAAAAGAGGAGTTCACCCTTCAAAGGACATACGTGGAACAGAAGGAAGCGAGCTTGAAGGTAAGAAAATAATACTTTGCATCACAGGAAGTGTTGCAGCTTACCGTGCAATTGACCTAGCACGGCTATTGATGCGACATGATGCAGATGTTCATGCTGTCATGACAGAATCAAGTGCATCAATGCTGCTCAATCCTGAAATAATGAAGTGGGCCACAGGCAATGATGTAGTCAGCAAGTTGACCGGTAGCTTGGAGCACATCATGCTAGCCGACTATGGCATGTCAGACCTCATCATTGTATATCCATGTACGGCCAACACCCTTGGCAAGGTAGTAGCGGGAATAGATGATACACCTGTTACATCAGTTCTTAGCGTTGCACTCGGCAGCAAGATCCCGATAATAGTAGCTCCTGCAATGCATGAGGCCATGTATGAGAACATATTTGTCCAGCAAAATGTCAGCAAACTGAGAGAGAAGATGGTATTCATTCAACCCAAGATGGAAGGAGGCAAGGCAAAAGTGGCTGACCCGGAGGATGTGCTAAATGCTACAATTTCAGTCCTTTCCAACAGGGCACGGTTGTCAGGCAAGAGGGTGCTTGTCACGGCTGGAAGTACCATTGAATATATTGACCCAATACGGATTATGACTAACCTAAGCTCTGGCAGGATGGGTATTGCCATAGCACAGGAGGCACAGCGGATGGGCGCAACTGTGACTCTAGTGTATGGTCATGGAACCTCAAACCCAGCAAGTGACAAAATAGTGCGCGTAAATACAGGTGAAGAAATGTATAAGGCGGTTGTTTCTGAGTTATCATCCAAGAAGCACGACATTGCTATAATGGCTGCTGCTGTTGCAGACTTTACGCCTACAAAAAAATCAGAGAAAAAGATCGACACAAAGCTAGGTAAGGTGGAACTGTCGCTTGTTGCTACAAGGAAAATAATTGATGAAGTGAAAAATAAAAGCAAGGACACATTCCTCGTTGCATTCAAGGCAGACTACTGTGTATCAGACTCTGTCCTTATAGAAAAGGCATATAGAAAACTGAAGGTGTGTGATGCCGATATTATTGTGGCAAACGACCTTGGCAGAAAAGGTTCAGAACCCGGCTCTGATAAAAACGAAGTGTTTATTGTTGACAGGAACGAAAATATTGTTCATTTACCTCTGGAGAGCAAAGCACAAGTTGCAAGAAGGCTGCTAGAGATTGTGGCTGAATTAACAGCAAAAAGTCGTAGCAAATGATGGTATCGCAATAACAGTAACCACATGGAATTTTTGGAATGATTAGCTTTGCCGCCATACTACTTCCTACTTCTTCTTATGCTCCTAACTAGAATATCGTTGCAGCCTTTGCCACAAATTCCCGAACCATTGTCTTGCCATACTAACGATCTCAAATCCTGCACCCTGTCCACTGTATGCTATCAGACTCGATATAAATGAAAATTTGGGTCAAAAACACTTTTTCGTCTTGAGGTCATGAATTGTGCAAATGATCTTTGGTGCTGTGTGATCAGTTTTAGTGACTGGCAAAGATCGCCAAGGTGGCAAGAATTATGATGATCCTGACCCTCATCCATTGTTCAGTCGTGCTAACTTTTTTATTTTATCTTAGAACAAGAAGATCTTTTGTGAACCTATTGAGCACCTGCGACTTTCCATTATTTACGATTATGCTGTCCTCTATCCTCACGCCGAATTTATTCTCCATATATATGCCCGGCTCGACCGTCACAGCCATGTTTGCTCTGAGCTCTTCGTCGTTTTTCATCTTAAGCCATGGAGGCTCGTGAACGTCAAGACCTATTCCATGGCCGGTTGAGTGAATGAATAGTTTCTCATATCCGCGCTCTGCTATCAAGTTCCTGCATGCCGCATCAACTTGGCCACATGTTATGCCTGCATTTGCCCTGTTGAGGCCTATTTTTTGTGCCTCTTGCACTATGTCATACACCTCCTTCATCTCTTTGGTTGCAGAGCCAAGGACAAATGTCCTTGTCGCGTCAGCTATGTAGCCTGCATGCCGGAGTGTAAGGTCGACGACTATCATATCCCCCTTGCGGAATTTTCTGTCTGTTACTTCAGCATGTGGCAGCGCGCTGTTCGGCCCGCCTGCTATGATCAGTGGATTTAGTGTAGACTTGTATGATGGAGGATTTGCACCCATTTTCATAGCCTCGTAGATGAGGTTTGCCTGGAGATCGCGTTCTGACAGACCTACCTTCATCTCCTCTTTGCATATTTCATACAGCTTATCCAGTATCTGGGCAGCTTTTGAGATAACTTTGATCTCTGCTTCGTCCTTTATCCTGCGTGTCAGGAAGAATGGATCTGTATTGACCAAAATGTCGCCGCCGTGTTTGCGGATCGACTCGATAGTAGAGTAATCGCTGCAGTCGCTGCATACTCTACTACCTTTTACTTGTGAAACAAATGTGGAAATAAGTTCACCTCCCCTTTCAGTGGCAAATACTTCACAATCTATTGAAGTCTTTTCGGCCCTTGAATATTCTAATTTTGGTGTGATCAACTTTGTTGTGCCATTGTCCATGCATACTGCAATGGCTTCACCCCAAAACCCTGTGAGATAGAATACGTTTTCTGGCTCAAATGCTGCAACTACATGGCAGCCCTCTGCTTTCAGGGCATGCTGCAAAATGATATAACGGCGCTCCTTCACTGACAACTCGAAGATTTACAGTCTCCTAGTTTTATAAAGCGTTATGAGGCAGAAATCATTGTAATTTGATTTAAATATGGCTGGCTCTCCCGCTCTTTTTGAGACTATATGGAATACCTAGTGATGCTCCCCGGTCCAACGAATGTACCGAATAGAGTCATGAACGCAATGCTTGCGCCTATGATAAACCACAGGAGCGATGACTTTCGCATATTATACAAAGCGATAGTTGAAAAAACCCAGAAGGTATTCCAGACTTCAAGTGACATTGTGCTTCTTAGTACTTCAGGCACCGGTGCTGTCGAAGCGTCTGTTGTTAACCTTATTAGGAAAGGCGACAAGGCAGTAATTCCAGTCAATGGTGAGTTCAGCACGAGGCTTGCTGACCTTATTGACAGCTGGGGCGGCGAAGCGATTAGGATAAGCTCGCCGCCTGGAGAGAACCCGCCTTACGACAAGTTCGAGGAAGCATTTGAAAAGCACAAAGACATTAAGGCCATTTATGCAGTTTATAACGAAACATCTACTGGAACTACAATAAGATACATGGACAAGCTGGGTGAACTTGCGGCAAGAAAGGGTGCGTACTTTATTGCTGACGCTGTTTCAATACTCGGAGGTGACGAGTTACCAGTAGATAAATGGAATATTGACATTTGTGTGACTGCCTCGCAAAAAGCTCTGGCGGCGCCGCCAGGTGTCGCTCCAATTTCGATAAACAAGCGCGCAAAAAAATACATGCAAGAGAATCCGCCTCCTACACAGTATCTGAATTTGAAGCGCTACTTCAAGTACTATGAAGAGCATTACGAAACCCCCTTTACACCTGCGCTGCCGCTTTATTACGCCTTCAGAGAAGCGCTTGACATTGTAATCGAAGAGGGTCTAGAGAATAGAATAAGGCGCCACAAGATATGTGCAGATGCTTTCTACGCCGGCTTGGGCTCTCTTGGCTTAACGCCCTTTGCCAAGTCAGATGCAAGGAGCAACATGATAATTGCAGTCAACTACCTGCAGGGGATGGACGATAAGAAATTCCGTGGCCTATTGTCAAATGAGTTCAAGGTATTGGTGGCAGGCGGCTTTGGTGACCTGAAGGGCAAGGTGTTCCGGATTGGCTCGATAGGTGAGGTCGGTCGCTACCATGTTATGAGGACCATATCGTCTATTGCCTCTGCGATGAACATGCTTGGTATCAAGACAAATGCTGAAGCTGCATCTGTGACAATGGATAGACTAAAGGCACTTGGTTGAACGACATTCTCACATTTTTTATAATCTATCAAGATTAATATAAGGTAAAACAGAAGCGCATTTCTATGCCTTTAGAAAAGGGTTCTCTAATATTGGTGGATTATACTGCTAGGGTTAAAGATACTAACGACGTTTTCGATACAACCCGAGAGGAAGAAGCTAAGAAAACCAACTTTTATGATCCAACCCACAAGTATGAGCCAAGGATTGTGTCCATTGGCGAAAGCTGGGTCCTGAAAGGATTAGATGAAGCTCTATCTAATGCCAATGTTGGCGACAAGCTTAACATCGAAGTGCAGCCAGAAAAAGGCTTTGGAAAAAGAGATGATAGCAAGATCAGGATGATTCCTCAGCGTAAGCTTGGCGACAAGGCAGACGAGGTTGGAGTTGGCGACGAAATTGAAATCGAGAACAGGCGGGGCATAGTGAGGTATGTTGGCTCAGGCAGGATACAAGTCGATTTTAACCACAGATTTGCAGGCAAGACGCTGTTGTATGATGCAAATGTATTGAAAAAGCTCGATTCTGACGACGAAAAGGTAAGTGCTCTAGTTAAGAGAAGGATGGGCGTTGACGAAACTAAACTCCAGGTCAATTTGGCGGTTCCTAGTTTGGAGATCCAGCTTCCAGAAGATACATACCTCGCCGAAGGCTTGCAAATAGTAAAACGAGCGGTTGCAAATGATATCTTCAAGTTTGTTCCTACAATCAAGAATGTTAAGTTCATAGAGAGTTACCAGGCTCCTGCCGAGCAAAAGAAAGATGAGCAACAACAACAACAGCCGAAAGTAGAAGCAACTGCAGAAGCTAAGCAATGAGGAAGGAAAAACTTATTATACTAAAATAGCCCGGAATAGGTTATGGAAAGTGCTCAGCAAAGTCAAGTAGTAACGATAACCCCAAAGGCAGCTGAGAAAGTTGCCGAATTCATGAAGCAGGAAGGAAACTCGAACCTTTACCTAAGAGTCTACGTCTCAGGTGGAGGATGCGCAGGCCTGTCATATGGAATGGGGTTTGAAGAAAAGCCTGACGAGGATGATAGGATCATTGATCAGAACGGAGTAAAGCTGTTGCTTGACAGCTACAGCCAGAGGTATCTTAGAGACGCAAACATTGACTACATTGAGAGCCTGATGGGCTCAGGTTTTAAGATCAACAATCCCAATGTGACAAAGAGCTGCTCATGTGGCCACTCGTTCAGCACAGAATAGAAAGGACTAGTCCCACCCTTTTTCCCTCTTTGTAGTTTCACTCTTTTTCTATCTTTTTATGGGTTAAATTTTAAATATATTTTATTCCTCCTTCTCTTTCTTTTTTCAGACACTAGCGACTATATATCTTGATTAATTATTTGCAGCAGGGTTTATATTGCAAAAAATTCTCACAGTGACAAAGTCACGCCGTATTAAGAGAGAAGAAGATTTAATGCAGGATTCGGCAATGAATAATTGATTACAATTGTCATATGATGTACTAGTTGTTGGTGGAGCATCAGCAGGACTGACTGCTGCAATGTATGCTAGCCGTCAAAGTCTCAAGACTTTAGTAATTACAAAAGATATTGGAGGACAAGCACTTCTTACAAACGCCATAGAAAACTATCCTCCTTTTGAGCACATAGGCGGTTTTGAACTTATGCAAAAGTTTGAACAGCAAGCAAGAAATTTTGGAGCTGAATTTGCATATGAGGAGGTACTCTCTATAACACATCATGAGGGCGGTGGCTTTATAATAAAAACGAATAACAAAGACAAGGAATATTCTGGCTATGTTCTGATTCTTGCATTTGGCAAAACTCCAAGAGACTTGAATGTGAAAGGTGAAAAGGAGTTAAATGGCAGAGGAGTTTCATATTGTGCTGTTTGTGACGGTCCTTTTTTCAAAAACAAAAAAGTTGCAATTGTTGGTGCTGGTGACCCAGCTTTGGAAGCAGCGTTGTATCTCAAGGAGCTAGCATCACAACTCTACATAATACATAGTACGGATAAACCAGTAGGTTCAGAAGAGTCGATTGACTTATTACAAAATAAAGATAATAACCATAAGATTTCTTTCATTTCCAATTCTATTGTGAAATCGATTAATGGTAATTCAAAAGTTGAATCTCTAACTCTCTATAATTCCAAAACCAAATCTGAATCAAAGTTGGATGTCGACGGAATATTTGTGGAAATGGGATATGTTGCAAGGACAGATATTGTCAAAGATCTAGTTAAATTAAATGACAACAAAGAAATAATTGTTGACAAATATTGCGGTACTTCTGCTAAAGGGATATTTGCAGCAGGTGACGTTACAGACGTACCCTACAAACAAGCTATAATTTCTGCAGGTCAGGGAGCTATTGCAGCACTATCTGCATATAATTACATTCAAAGACTAAAGGGAAAACCTGCTATTAAGGCGGATTGGAAATCTCTTGCAAATAAAAATAGTAAGACATGGTAGATGAGAAGACCATTAACTGTTGTGCAGGCTACTGCTCTACTACGAAAGCACGAATATAGACCATATTCCCCCAAAACTATCAGTAGAAGATGTGGAAGCAAAAGAAGTAGTCGACGAGTTTTGGTTCCAAGATCTATGATTCAAGAAAATTAGGTTATATACCACCTTAGTTCCTAAGTTACATGCCTTTTCACTTTGGAAAAAAAGACGAATCCATAGTGCATTTTATCACGGATATAACTGACAAAGAGGAACTAGAGGAAATTCGTAAAATTGCCAACCGGCTTGATCAAGATGAAAAAGTCAGGTTTGTTGCCAAACAATCTAGGATGAAACCAGGCGGCTCTGCATTGGCTACACCTAACATAGTTTTTGCAA
Source organism: Nitrososphaeraceae archaeon (assembly GCA_025922735.1). Lineage (GTDB taxonomy): Archaea > Thermoproteota > Nitrososphaeria > Nitrososphaerales > Nitrososphaeraceae > Nitrososphaera. The sequence goes on from JAICHI010000013.1 coordinate 13,177, forward strand.
CTGACAAGCGTATAATAATCAGAAACCCGACAATGCTGGGAATGCGCGAAAATATCGAGGATATCCCGTACGACAAGATGACCAGTGTCAAACTAGAAAAAGGTGTTTTCTCCTCTACAATTCTAATCAGGGCTCCAGGTCTGAGTGAAATGAGCCGAGTTAGCAGATATAGTGGGCTGGTTGCTTGGGGACGAGGAGAAGATGGGCAAATTGACGCTTTGCCAAAAGGTAAGGGAGAAGAGCTTTTTACAATTATCAGGGAAGGGATAGAGGGAGCCAAGAAAGCAGCAGCACAGTCTGCTACCACCATCGTTAACCAGCAGATATCAATAGCCGATGAATTAGCGAAGCTAGCTGCACTCAAAGAACAAGGCATCGTTTCTGAGGGAGAGTTTACCCAATTGAAGCAAGATTTGCTGAAGAAAATGCAAGGATAGTAATGAGAGTAATGAAAACAATAGTATAATTAGCTTTGACAAACACATACCCGTGTCGGGCATAGTAACAATCACAGGATTGACTGCAAAGATAGGCGGATTTGGTTCGCTCAACCTGTCCAATTGCATTAACAGCATGCAAGTAGGGAATAATACTTGTCTTCTTCAGACCATCCGTGAGTTATCTTTTAACAGCATATAGGCTTGCATTGAGTCTTCTCTCCCGTGTAAAAAAGGAAGGTAGACAAGGTGTTACTTGGTTTGGTGACCCTGGCTCATTTTTCAGTTTTGAGAAAATTG
>JAICHI010000014.1 GCA_025922735.1 Nitrososphaeraceae archaeon
AAAAGTGTATTTGAATGAGTGCGTGAGACTCTACGCTCCTAGAGAGGCTCACGTAGATCGCATCCCCGCCAGCTGATCCCAAGATAGACCAGCTGGTGGGTTTTGTTACCGGTTCGAAGCTATCGCTTTTATACATTACATCCCTCTTATCTATAGATGTGACAAAGATTTGACAATATAGCAGGTTGATTCCCAGATACAGCTAATTACATGAGGCATGTCATATCATTTGCACTAAAATGTATGGAGAAAACTATACCGCAAGTGCTCCATGGGGCCAATCAAACGGAAGGCTCAAAAGGCAATTGAAGGAAAAATAAAGCTGGCAATGTTTGGAAAGGCGAAGTGCAGGCTTTGTGGGGACGAGGTCCGACTTGCATTGAAGCATTTGAGGGACAAGCATGTGGAGATCTACCGCAGAGAAGTGGCAAGCAAGATGAAGATGTCAGGCGTTATGAAAAAGTACTTTGTTGATTATTGAAGCCTGGAAAGGTTCCAACTGAAAAAGAGCGAATATGAATAAAATAATCTGGCAAATAGTGGCCTAGCAAGTCTACAAAATTTTGAAAATTGTCGTGACTGAAGCGGTATGTATATAATGCTTTATTACAAAAATTACATATAATTGGGCAATTCTGAAGCAGAAAGTACTCATCGAGTGGCAGTACTTGACGAGGAGTTATGCCAACCAAGAAAATGTGGCCTGGAATGCATCGTCTACTGCCCAGTAAACAAGACTGGTGGTGAGTGCATTATCCAACGTCCAGATGACGGCAAAGCTGTGATAGCCGAGGATCTATGCACAGGATGTGGCATCTGCATCAGGAAGTGCCCTTTTGATGCCATAGTAATTGTCAACCTTGCAAAAGAGCTCTCCGAAGATAAAGTCCACCAGTATGGCATTAATTCATTTAGGTTCTACCGCCTGCCGACGTTAAAGAAGTGTGCAGTTGTTGGCTTAGTTGGAAGAAACGGCATGGGCAAGTCTACAATTGTCAACATTTTGTCTGGCAATATGAAACCCAACCTTGGGAAGTATGATCAAGAAATTTCATGGGATGAGATTCTGAAATATTATCAAGGCACTGAAATGAAATCCCACTTTGAAAAAATAGCAAATGGCACGATGCGCGCTTCGATCAAACCGCAGCTCGTCTACCTCATACCAAAGGCATTCAAAGGGACGCCAAAGGAACTGTTGAAGAGATATGACGAGCGAAAAGTGACTGACAAGTTAGTACCACAGCTTGGCCTGCAGAATATTTTGGATCGCGACATCGCACAGCTGAGCGGTGGCGAGCTCCAAAGACTTGCAGTGGCTATAGCTGCCGCAAAGGATGCTGAATATTATTTCTTTGACGAGCCATCTTCGTATAACGATGTCTACCAACGGCTTACCGTCGCCAAAGTGATAAGAGAGCTGGCGGAGCAGGGCAAGAATGTGATGGTTGTAGAGCACGATATGACACTTCTTGACTACCTATCAGACTATGTCCATATTATTTATGGTGAGCCTGGAGCATACGGCATCGTTTCTGGCATGCAGAGCACAAAAGTGGGCATCAACAATTTCCTTGAAGGCTTTTTGCCTACTGAAAACGTGCGCTTTCGAGACAAGGCATTCAGATTTGATATTGCTTCTTCAAACGAAGATGTCCTTCTGGATATCCCTATTGCCAGCTATGGCGACTTAACCAAATCATTTCCATCCTTTAAACTCCATGTGGCGGGTGGCAAGATAAGAAGGGGTGGGATAATCGGAATCATTGGTGCCAACGCACTTGGCAAAACTACTTTTATGCGAATGCTGGCAGGCGTAGACAAGCCTGATTCGGGCAAAATAGATATCGGCGCCACGATATCCTATAAGCCGCAGTACCTGAACCAAGACTATGATGGTGACGTACGGTCACTGATGTATACGGCATATATGAACCCAATTGAAGGATCATCTGTAGAACAGCAGATCATTATCCCACTGGGTGTAAAGAAACTCTTTGAAAAGAATGTCAAGAACCTGAGCGGTGGCGAGCTCCAGAAGGTCGCAGTAGCAGCGTCTCTCTTGCGCCAAGCAGATATTTACGCGCTGGATGAGCCGTCTGCATTTCTTGATGCGGAAGACAGGATAGCAGTAGCTAAGTTTCTCCAACGCTTTGTAAGGGCTCAGGGTAAGTCAGCAATTATTATTGACCATGATATACAGCTGATCGATCTGGTGGCCGATAGTTTGGTAATATTTGAAGGACAGCAGGGCGTTGAAGGCTCTGCCACTGAGCCGATTAAAAAAGAGGAGGGTATGAACCGCTTTCTCAAGGCACTTTCAATTACATATAGACGTGACGAAACAACGGGCAGGCCGCGCGTCAACAAAGAGGGCGGCAGGCTCGACCGCGAACAGAAGGAATCTGGCAACTATTACTACACGAAGATTCAGTAAATGCCGCACATGCTGAAAAACATACTATCAAACATTCTATCATCAGACGAAGTCTCACAAGTATATTCCGCATTTGACCAGATAGGTGATATTGTAATCATCAAAATACCTAACGAGCTGATGCCAAAAAAGAAGTTTATAGCTGACACGATCCTTGCTCATGTTAAGAGTGCCAAGGCGGTTTTTGCTCAGGTCTCGCCAGTGAGAGGCGATTATCGCGTCCGCAACTTGGAGTTCATTGCAGGCGAGAACAGGACAATTACGGAGTACAAGGAGCATGGCTGTAGGTTTAGAGTAGATGTCGCCAAAACATACTTTTCACCCCGGCTCTCAACGGAGAGGCTCAGGATTGCAAACATGGTGGGCGAAGGCGAAACCATAGTCAATATGTTCGCAGGAGTGGGCACCTATTCGATTCTGATGGCAAGAATGAACAAGACGTGTAAAGTCTATAGCATTGATTCTAATGCTGTTGCTGCAGAATTGTGCGAAGCAAATGCTAAGTTGAACAAGGTACAGGACAGGGTTGTTTCAATTCATGGAGATGCTGGTGAAGTAATCAAAGATAAACTTGCAGGTCAGGCCGACCGAGTGCTTATGCCGCTTCCTGAGAGCGCGAAAGAGTTCGTTGATTCTGCAGTGCTTGCACTCAAGAAAAAAGGTGTTGTGCATTATTTCATTCATATCAGGGCCGACAACAAGAAGACAAGCAAGAATCTGGGATTACAGGACGCACACAAAGCTTTTGTAAAATACAACCATGTTGTGCAGCAGGCTAGAGTGGTGAGAGGGGTAGGCCCAAGGATATATCAGATAGTGGCTGATGTTTTAGTGAAAACTAGCCCTGCTTTTCCTCTTCCCTCGGCGCAGTAAGCATTGTATATCCTATCCACCCAAGCACGGTCAGAAGGATTGTTACTGCAGCTAAGGCGGTAAACTGCAGTATCAGCATACTCCATTCTGTACCAAGCAGGAAATAGGCGTAAGTGATAAACACCGCAATAGAAACAAAAAGAAGGACAGCGCCGGCTCCTTTGCTCCCCTTTCTTTTAACATTCATAGCGGAAAGGCATTTGCAGCATCTTAATAATCTTTTTAGCTCAGCTCTAGCGCCATAAGGTAGGCGTCCTCGCCGTCCCTGTAATAGGATCGCAACTTGGATTTTATCTCAAAATGCAATTTCTGATACATCTTGATTGCGCTTGTATTGCTGATTCTTACCTCTAAGTATATCTCGTCAGCTTTTCTGTACATTGCGCCGTTAATTCCTTCAATCATCAGTGCCTTGCCAATGCTCTTACCTCTGTGCTCTTCTAACACCGCAACAGAAACAACGTGGCCCTTCTTAACAAAGCCTAGTTTGCGAAAGTTTGAAAACCCAAACTCAATCTTGCACATGATGTAGCCGATTATTTTGCTGTTCAGCTCTGCAACGATGAATGCCTCTGGAAGCTCTCGCAGAATCGATTCAAAAAAGTAGTCTGAGTAGTGCTCTGGCAGAGCGGCCATGTTAATATCTATTACCACTTGGAGATCACTCGCTTCGCAGCGGCGTATAACATAGTCGCCCACTTTTCGCAGAGGAGCTGTTTGCAAAGTAATAACTACAACATCAGAAACACACTATTTAATCTTACATGTCCTCTGTATGACAACAATACTTTAATTGGATTAACCCAAAAGAAATCTTCAGTGGCTACTACTTTCCTGAACAGCGATTATTCTCGTGTAGTTCCAATAGTTTCATCATTCTTTACATTAAAAGATATACAGCTGAACGTCAGGGAAGACTACATTGAGTTCCTGGTAGCCGATACTGACATCAAGGATAAGTTCCCGATCTTACTTAAAGAGCTGAGCAAGATCGGCATGGTCCCTACTGCCAGAAGGCAGAAATATTTCTCAAGACTGATGCCTGCCTTGTCGTCTGCCATAAGGCTCCAGATAGAGGATGGCGTAGTTATCGCTGTATTTAAGGTTCCAAAACAAAAGATTAGAGCCAAAAGAAAACTGCCTTTGCATCTAATATTCTTTGCAATTGCCGTCACCTTTGTATTCTACGACGGCTTCATGCGCTCAAACAGTATATTTGCAAAGACCTATGTAAGCGATCCTGTCCTGCTTGCAGGAGCTTACACAATATCGCTCATGGGCATACTGGGTATACATGAGCTTGGACATATGATAGCTCTCAAGCATTATAATATCAAAGCATCATGGCCATATTTTATACCAGGTGTTCCCGGCTTTATACCGACATTTGGCGCCTTGATAACCCAGCAGAGTAATATGCCCAACAGAAATGTCATGTTTGACGTAGGGATTGCTGGACCAATTGCAGGGTTGATAATAACGGTAATTGTATCGATCTATGGCTCTGCTATATCTACCCTCATACCTCTAGATGAGTACCAGAGGCTATCTGAGGAAGACAGGCTATTTTCATTCAATACTTGCCTGCTCATGATTGCTACACTCCATATGACCGACAAGGTGGTGGAGAACATGGTTCTAGTAATGTCGCCTCTTCTTTTTGCTGCCTGGATAGGATTTGCACTTACGTCAATCAACCTTGTCCCTGCTTGGCAGCTTGACGGCGGGCATCTTGCTCGTGCTATGTTTGGAGAGCGCTGGCACAGAATTATAACATATGCAGGCATAGGAGCGCTGTTTCTGATGGGATTTTGGCCGATGGCAATACTAGTCCTGATACTTAGTCAGAGGATCCCTAGTAATGCTCCCCTAGATGACGTCACATCACTCTCCCAAAGGCGCAAGATGCTCTTTTTCATAACCCTTGGCATCGCCATAGTAACTGCACCAATCCCAAGCTCTATCCTGCCTTGGGCTTGAGCAGGGTTATGTCTGCGTTTGATAAGACGAGTGTCTTGAAGTTCTTGCCATGCTTTTCTTGCAATTTTTGCAAGATGTCCCTTGTGCCAGAGTAGGTGGTAAAACCAAGTTTTGTTTTGGTGTAATAATGGGGCAGGGTAGAGACAAGCCCCATCTCATATTTCAGCCGCAGTTCTTCGATGAACAGCAAATGTTCAAGACCATCGATGTAGGGACTTAGGTGCAGCTGCTCTGGCTTGAGCCGGCCATCTATGAACATCTGAAGCGCTCCGCCCCCAACTCCTTCGCGGGTTTCTGCAAGCAGTATTGCCGTGCCGCCCTCCTTGACGATGTGGATTGAGTTCCAAAGTGAGTTGAGCGCACTGGCAAGCGTCGAATGTGTGCTGGCTTCGTCGCTTGCACTTATTATGGCACATTTGACCGGCTCAGCCTCCACGATCGAGATTGACTGAAGTTGCGCAATTGCCTTGTCAAACGCTTCCTTGATGCTTCCGATATGGATTCCCACAACATTGTCACCGTTAGCCACCAGTTCAATAGATATCGCCGGTATGCTCTCAATTGCAGAAGTGGCGATCTTGAGAGGATCTCCTTTAACTCCAGGTGCTGGCCTATTGTCCTTTCTTGCCTTGAACGCCTCTGCCATCTGATCCGCAAGCAAATTACGCAGTAAAATAGTCGGCGCACCTGCGAATCCAAACAGCGGATCGTATGCAACACTTGAAACAATGATGGTGTTCTGGAACTTGGCCATTCGTTCATTCAGTGACTGGTAACCGATGCGATTGATTGAGGTTGTTTCGATGCCGGTCAAGTTGGCGCGCAAGATGCTTGCGATCTTGTGCGGAACATCGATTGTAAAGCTGAACCCCCTTGTATGGGCTTCTTCTGCAAGCATCATTATAATCTTGGCCGCAGCCTTTGAGCCAGACAGCCCTAGAAAGAGCATTTTATCAGTTAGGGGCACGCCAGATGTTATTGCTGTCTTGGCGTCTTGTTGCAGTGGCACCTGAAATGTGGAAGAGATCTGGTTTGCTAAGTTTTCAAACTTGATGTCGAGCACCACATCGGTATTGCCGTACCTTAGCCAAATCTCCGGCATAGAGTCTCTGTGTTATGAAGGGTTAAAATAAATCCTTTTTTACATGTACTATGTGCCAATACAGCCCAAGGAATTTGTGCTTCAGTTTGCATCATTTCTGCTCAAGAGCAACTCTCTGAGGTTTGGAGTGTTCACTCTTGCAAGCGGCAAACAGAGCGCTTACTATATCGACCTGCGGGTGCTGCCTAGCTTTCCGGGATATTTTCGGCTGGGGATAAGTGCATTAAAAGACATGGTGGCAGAAAAGATAGGCGGGTTTGATACCTTTGCCTCGGTGCCCACCTCTGGGCTTGTGTTTGGCTCTGCCCTAGCCTATGAAATGAACAAACCCTTCATTTATGTCAGAAAGGAGCCTAAAGCCTACGGCACCAACAAAACGATTGAAGGCTTCTTAGAGCCAGCTTCAAAAGTTATCATTGTAGATGATGTTGCAACGACCGGTACTTCTGTTAGCAGCGCAGTCGAAATAATGCGAGCTAACGGCGGTATCGTGGAAGATGTGGTGGCACTTGTAGACCGGCACGAGGGTGCAGAAGATAAATTAAAAAAGATGGGAGTAAAACTGAGCGCGGTGACAGGGATCAACGACATCGTAAACGCGCTGTACAAGGCCGGCTTGATAGATGAAAATGCGCTAGAGTCGGTGCTGAAGCAAATGGTTACACAGGGAGAGTATGAAGTAGACTAACTAACCCTCATAGATCATTAGGTTCTTCTCTTCTAAGAGTGTGTGTAGGTTGTGCACGGCGCGGTATACTTCACTTTCTTTCTTGGCACCTGTACACACCAGCTTTCCAGATGCAAACAGCAGTATGACAGTCTTGGGATCCAGCATCCTGTGAATAAGGCCCGGGAACTGCTCAGGTTCGTACATACTCCGCGGCAGCACTCTTGCTGCAAGCTCCAAGTGGATCTTGCCTCCAAGGCTCGCTGATGCCACTATATTTTGGATCTCAATCTGGGGCTCATGCTCGAGTGGTATTCCCCCCTTTTTAAGCTTCAAAACAACGCTCTTGACCGCCTGAATTGCCATCTTTTCTGACTTGGCGCCTGTGCAGACCATCTTGCCAGAGCTAAATATCAAAGTCGCAGTCTTGGGTGATCTGAGCCTAAAAACCAAGCCGGGGAACTGATCAGGATGATACTCTACATCTGGAAATATCTGAGTAATGAGGTTGAGGTTGACAGTCTGGTTCACTGTAGCAGAAGCTACCACATTCTCGATGCTTACAATCGGCTTGGTCTGCGGCATATGCGCCTTTATAAAGGCGCTATATATATACCTGCTTGCTACAATTTTCAAGTAAAAAATGAGGGCTCAAGTATATGAATGAAATTTGTGAATTTTAGCTTCAAAGAAGAGTAAGTTTCCTATCTGCTAGTGGCTATTCGCCGATTATCTTTACTAATACTCGCTTTTGTCGCTGGCCGTCAAACTCCCCATAGAAGATCTGCTCCCACGGCCCAAAATCAAGCTTGCCCTTTGTTACCGCTGCTACCACCTCGCGCCCCATTATCTGTCGCTTCAGATGAGCATCAGCGTTATCCTCGCCTGTGCGATTGTGCAGGTAGTCTTCCGGGGAATAGGGCACAAGCTTCTCAAGCCATCTATCAAAATCCCGGTGCAAGCCACTTTCGTCATCGTTGATAAAGACGCTAGCAGAGATGTGCATTGCATTGACAAGACAGAGGCCCTCTTTGATGTCGCTTTCTGTCACTATCTTTGCAACCTGTGGTGTGATATTGATAAATGCGCGCCTAGTTGACGTGTTAAATATAAGGTATTCGGTCTTGGACTTCATGTAGGCGGCTTGTCGGAAGTGTCGGCTGCAGCAGGTGGTGCATCCTTGTCGCTTTTGTTCTTTTTGCCAAGCCTGTTGAAGAACAAGATCGCAAGGATGATCGCAATTATGATATAGTTGACAGGTGGACTGATCACTTTTGTTATTAGACCGATGCCGGGTATAACATAGATCACTTTGCCAATGTAATCGTCTTGCTTAATCGGGTAGTCGGTACCCGGTATTGATGCAGGATTGGCGTCTCCCCTTGTCCTAACCATCCTTTCGCCGTCGCCGTCCGCATCGATATCAACGATACGGTGGACTATGACTCTGTCACCACCTTCAGGCCTGTTGAATACGATGATGTCGCCTATCGTGAGGTCCTCCCAAGACCCACCATCTCTCACAATAAGAACATCATTGACATTGAGCACAGGCTCCATGCTGCCGCTTGAAACAACGTAAAACGGGTTAGCCCCAAACGCAAACCAAATGCCTAGCCAGACTACAAGAACGCCGATGCCAATGATTATAACATCCTTGATAGCAACGGGCAGCCTAGACTTATCCTTATCTAGCAATGGAGGAAGTAATCATGTCATTCGTTAGATAAACTTTTCACTCTAACGCATATCAAATTCTTCCATTATCGACATACGAAGACGTGGCATCTCAGACATCATTATCGACAAAATGTCTATGATTTCATCCTTGTCTGGCTGCCTCGCATTCCTATTCTGAAATTGCGCGATAAAATTACCCATAACCATGCCAGAGAGAAGGCCGTATGCAAAATCCTCGATGTTGCCCTGATTTGGCACCATCCTGCGCGCAAGCCCTATTGGCATCTTTGGATCGCGGGCAGCCGCCTTGATAAGCGATTCCAGCTCCTTCCTGTCGCTGTCTGTCAGACCCATTAGTAGGTATCACTATGCATGTTTATTTAATAATGCTAACATTTTTTATTAGCTAATTGTTGTAGGTCCTTAAATGGAAAATAGCACCTGCTCGGTAGTTCTGCTGGAACTTGGTATGGCAGCATTTGACCGAGGTGGCAGCCTCGTAGTATCAAAAAAGTTCGATAATGCAATCAGGTCTTATAGGCTGCTCAAGAGCGGAGTGAACCTTGATGAAATTAGATCGTTTATTGAAAAATTGCGTGCATTTGAGCCTGTATCAACAAATGATGCAAGCATAGTCTCCGTATTACGACAGGCCGGCTTGAATAGTCAGCTGATGTCAGAGGATCAGCAGCAGTATATCCAAAACAGCAAGCCCACTCTTATAGTAAAGGCCGGCTTTGCCAACAATGAGCAAGATGCAATGCAGGCCCTGCGGGAATTTGCCATACACCTTTCATCGTCAAGAGTAAAGGAAGCATCAGAGAAGCTCGATCTTCACATCATCCAGTCAATCAATGCACTAGATGAGCTTGACAAAATAATCAACACGGTGGGCGCAAGGATGAGGGAGTGGTACGGGCTGCACTTTCCAGAGCTTGACAATCTTGTCTCAAGCCTTGTTGTATACGCTGAGATAGTGAGCAGAGCTGGTTTGCGGGAGAATATCGTTGTAGAAATTTTACAAAGCATCGGCTTGCAGGACAGAAAGGTTGAAGTTGTACTTGACGCTGCAAGGCGCAGCAAAGGTGGCGACATGACGCCGGAAAACCTTGCAATCGTCAAGCGGCTTGCAGATGAGGTCATTGCGCAGTCGGATCTGCGCAGGGTGCTTGCAGACCACATTGAAGCCGCAATGGAAACCGTGGCTCCGAATGTAAAAGAATTACTAACCGCGGCAGTGGGTGCAAGGATAATCTCGAAGGCCGGCAGTTTGGCCCGACTTGCAAGATTGCCGGCGAGTACAATTCAGATACTGGGTGCAGAAAAGGCACTGTTCCGTGCTCTTAAGACCGGAGCCAGGCCGCCGAAGCATGGGTTGCTGTTCCAGCATCCTCTCATTCATTCTGCGCCCAAGTGGCAGCGAGGTAAGATAGCAAGAGCCGTTGCGTCCAAGGTCGCAATAGCTGCAAGGATCGACTATTACCGCCACAACGGCAAGGACAGCACCGTTTATGGTAAACTAAAAATTCGCATCAATGAAATACAAGAGAAATACCGGGAGCCAATGCCGGAGAAGGAGCGGGACAGGAAATACAAGGAGCACATCCAGCGTCAGCAGCAGTATAGAGCGGGGGGCCGTGATGTGGCAAGAGATAAACATGATAAGAGAAGGAATAAGGACAGAAGAAAGAGATTTGGAAAGCGACGACGCTATTAGATGGATTTCGATAAATGGCGAGAAGAATGTCTCCACCCTCAACCTAGTAAAGGGAAACAATGTCTATGGAGAAAAGCTAGTGAAATATGAGGGCGAGGAATACAGGATTTGGGATCCTTTTAGAAGCAAGCTTGCAGCTGCCCTCAAAAAGGGAATGAAAAATATGCCAATAAAGAATGGTAGCAAAGTACTGTACCTTGGTGCGTCTACCGGGACAACTGTGAGCCACATATCTGATATCGTTGGTCTATCCGGCCTAGTATTTGCAGTTGAGCCGGCGACAAGGGTTGCAAGGGAACTTATTGAAAATGTTGCTTCAAAGCGCAAGAATGTGCTCCCAATACTTGAAGATGCAAGAAAACCCCACTCATATTTTGCAGTATTCGGCAAAATAGATGTCATCTACTGCGACATTGCGCAGCCTGACCAAACAGACATTGCGATAGCAAATTGCTCGATGTATTTGAAGACAGGAGGTATAATGCTGTTGGTAGTCAAGACAAGGAGCATCGATGTGACAATGGATCCACGAGTGGTAGTGGCACAGGAGGCAACTAAGCTGAAAGAGACTGGTTTTAGGATAGATCAGATAATTAACCTCGAGCCTTTTGACAGGGATCACGGCATGATATATTGCATCTACAAGTCTTAGGGCTTGCAGTGGGTTATCTCGTCAAGCATTATTCGAAGAGGCTTCCACGACTTTCTTGTAAACTCCGGAGCAGAGCCATTCTTAGCTACCCAGTCTCGGATAAAGCGCATTGTGCGCTCATCCGAAGGGTAGCCGCTGCCTATGCTTCCATACCTGCTGCGTATTTGCTGGATCTCCTGGTCTCTTGTTATCTTGGCAATTATCGATGCAGCCGAAACGACCATATTAATCACATCTGCATGGTGCATCGAATATAACTTTGGCTTGCATGTGAGGTGGCATTCCATGTATTCTCTGTATCTCTGCGGGTTGACATCACAGCAGTCAACATAGACTTCCTCCGCCCCAATAGTGTTGATCACACTGGCCATAACTTTTGCTTCAAGCCTGTTGAGTCCCCTGTGTAATACGCTGCCATCTACTTCGATAGGGTCTACCTTATGGATGCAAACAGAGTCGATGACCTTCATTATCTCGCCAAAAAGTCTGGCGCGCGCTTTGGGGCTCAGAGCCTTGGAGTCCCTGATGCCCATACCGCGCAAAAGAGTAATCTTTGACTCTCGGATACCGATCCCTGCAACAACAAGGGGTCCAACTATGGAGCCGCGGCCTGCTTCGTCAACGCCACCAACCAGAATGTTGTTGCCCTGCCATAACAAAATTGTCGATTGGTATACTCATTTGTGGGTATTTATATTGTTACTTGTGCTTATAAGATAAGAATGAATCTATTCTGCTGTTATAAATAGCGTGTTATAGCAGAGCTGTGATGTGGCAGAATTTGTCAGGACAGTTGAGGGTAGAACGATACTTATCGTCCCAAAGTCCTCGCTTACCGCCAAAGTTCCCTCGAAGATGCCTGCCTTCTTCAACCCTGCTGCCAAGCTTAACCGCGACCTCTCAATTCTTGCCTACAGTGCTTTTGCAGCATCATCTGGAAAAAAGACATTTGCTGATTCGTTCACGGGCATTGGGGCACGCGCTCTTAGAGTTGCAGTCGAGGTTCCAGAAGTAGAACAGGTTTACTGCAATGATATCAACTGTGTTGCGATAGAAGCTGCTAAAGATGCCGCTAGGCTTAATTCTGTAACCGGCCGGTGCCATTTCTCGATTGACGAGGTATGCAAGTTCCTTCTAAAAGGCGACAACGAGGGTAGCCGATATTCCATAGTTGACCTAGATCCTTTCGGCACTCCCGCTAGGCATGTAGACTGCGTACTGCGATCTGTGCTCGACGGCGGGCTTGTCTCGATAACTGCGACAGACACCGCTGTCTTGTGGGGAATTTATCCTAAAGTGTGTCTACGTCGCTACTATGGCAGGCCGCTCAACAATAGCTATGGCAATGAAACTGCAATCCGGCTGCTACTCTCACTCATCGCCTTGACTGCCTCAAGGCTTGAACTTGCGATCAAGCCAGTATTTGTACATGCCACGAAGCACTACCTTCGCATATACGCAAAGATATCAGTCAGCAGTAGTCAAGCAAATGACGTTTATAACAGCATCGGCTACATAATGCACTGCTTCCAGTGTGGTCATCGTTTCAATACCAAAGAATATGGAAAAGGTAAATGCGAGATGTGCAACACCAGCTTGGCTGTCGGAGGTCAGCTGTGGACAGGGTCACTACACGACAAAGAATTTGTCAAGAAAATGTTAGAGCAAGACCCCGATAGACAGTGCAAAAAGGTACTCGAAGCGGCGGTGGAAGAAGCAAGCGAAATACCGTATTATTTCCGGGCTGACGAAATTTCATCAAAGCTCAAATCAAACACACATACAGTGCAAAGGATAATTGAAAAGCTACACGCCGCCGGCTTTGTCGCATCAAAGACTGCATTGAATACTAGCGCATTCAAGACAGATGCAAGGATCGACTCGATTCTTGATGTCCTGAGCTAGATGGGCATGGCATTTATCGAGTCATCGACATAGCCTTCCCATTCTTGTTTTAGGCCATCTAGTCTGGGATTGGAATCAACCATTCTGTCATTCTCTTCAATTATTGTTTGCATCAGATCAAGGTATCTCAGAAAGCTATCAAGTGCTTGGATGTAGAAGTCATAGCTTTGTTGCCATTCTTGAGCCGGCGAGGCACTATCGAGCTGCTGCCGCATATTCTGTATATCTGACCGATCAAGGCTTATCTGGCTCAGTATGTCATTAGAGCTCACCTCCCCACTTTTCCATTGCTCAAGCTTTGATTCAATGTTGGTTGCAAGGCTCTGATGCCGAGAATACACGTCGGAAATGATCCCGTTGTCGTCACGTGGGAGCTCAGTCATGCTGCCAGGGCTACTCTGTGGTATGAACCATATCAGAAAACTCGATCCAACTATTGCTGCTGCAATGACTGCTGTTATGGCTATGCCCTTCTTGCTCGCCAAACCAGCATAACTCTAGTCTCCTCTAATAAAAAGGATATCAACATATACTCTATCCCTAGACATTGTAAATAATGAGTCTAGGTGAACACGCGCCACCTCATATAGGCACGATAAACTATCGCAAGAACCTGACTCCAGATCTTGCAATAATTAGGGTGCAGCCGGCTGATGGAAGACCCGTGCCTGACTTCAAAGCTGGCCAATTCGTGGCACTTGGGCTTAAACTGAATGGTCATCACAACATAACATACAGGCCGTACTCACTATCGTCGCCTCCTGAAGAAAAGAGGTACTTCGAGTTTTACATAAAGTCTGCATCAGAACACGTATTGAGCGGGT
>JAICHI010000015.1 GCA_025922735.1 Nitrososphaeraceae archaeon
AATCGATCCTGCTTCCACAATTTACTAACATATTCCATGAAATATAACACATTTTTATAATATTCTACTCTTTCATTATAATCTTTGTAGGATATATGTTGTTTAGTATTACAAAACATAGCCAGCAAAAAATTTAGTAAGACTAAAATGATGCTTAGAGAAGTTTTAATCATATACTAATCGAGAGAGAGAATAGAAAAAATGGGAAGTATCAAGTCGCTAAAGTGCAGAGAATGTCTCAAAGAATATGAGCCACAATTTCGTTATATATGCGAAGACTGCTTTGGCCCTCTGGATGTCACCTACAATGAATTATCTATAAGTAGGCACACTTTTGAATCAAGAGAAAAGACATACTGGCGTTATTTTGAGCTCTTGCCAATTGCAAACAAAAGCAATATTGTAAACCTGAACGCAGGTCTCACACCGCTGCAGTATGCAGACAAGCTGGGCAACAGACTTGGGCTGAAAAGTTTGTACATCAAGAATGACTCCGTTAACCCCACGTTTTCATTCAAGGATAGACCTGCTGGCGTTGCAGTTTCAAGAGCCAAAGAGACAAGATTAAAGGCGGTGGGCTGTGCATCTACGGGCAACCTGGCAGCTGCAACTGCTGCTCACGCAGCCAAGGCAGGCCTGCCATGCTATATCTTTGCGCCATCTGACATTGAGCATGTCAAGATCGCTCAAGCGCTTTCATACGGCGCCGAATTTGTTGCAGTCGAAGGCACCTATGATGATGCCAACAGGATTGCTTCAATGATCGGAGATAAGAAAGGCATAGGGGTCGTCAATATTAACATGAGACCCTACTATGTAGAGGGATCAAAGACGCTTGCCTACGAGGTTGCGGAGCAGATGGATTGGCAGGTGCCAGAGAGCCTGATAATCCCGGTAGGAAGTGGCGCCATGCTCAACGCGATATGCAAGGGTTTTGAAGAGCTTCACACGCTAGGTCTGATCGACAGTCCCAAGAATATGAAAGTGGTTGCAGCACAACCGCGTGGCTGTGCGCCCATAGTTGATGCATTCAAGCGCAACAGTGATGAGGTGATCCCTGTTGAGCGGCCAGAGACAATTGCGAAAAGCTTGGCAATTGGAGACCCCGGCGATGGTATTTATGTTTTGAAAAGGCTAAAACAGTATAATGGGCTTGCAGAAGAGGCAAGCGATCAGGAGATCGCCGACGGCATTATGCTGCTTGCCCAGACAGAGGGTATTTTCACTGAGCCTGCAGGCGGCGTGTCAGTTGCAGTGTTGAGGAAGCTGATAGAAGAAAACAAGATAGAGAAGGACGAGCGCATTGTCTGCTATGTCACTGGTAATGGTCTGAAAGCTACAGAAGCGGTTATAGGTCTACTGCCAAAACTAAATGTTATCAAGCCGGATACAACAGAAGTTTCAGCAATTATAAGGGGATAATGTTGGCAAAGGTTGAATTTGTAGTTCCTTCAGTATTGAACAAAGGGCAGGGAGAGAAAAAGGTCTCGATACAGGCTTCCGACATGCAGGATGCCTTTGCAAAAGTTTCGGAGCAGATGGGTGAGGACTTTAGGCGAAGGGTATTTGACCATAATGGCAAACCAAGATCGCTTATCAATATCTACATCAATGGCAAGAATGTCCGCTTTAGTGGCGTCACATCCTCTCAACTAAAGGATGGTGATTCTATCTACATCCTGCCAGCGGTGGCTGGAGGGGCTGAGTTGACAAGTGAGGAGCTTCAGCGCTATTCTAGGCAGGTGATGCTTGAAGAAATTGGCTTTGAGGGCATGGAAAAAATAAGGAATGCGAAGGTATGTGTGGTAGGAGCAGGCGGCATCGGCAACCCCGTTGCTACGCAGCTAGTGGCGATGGGGGTCGGCAAAGTACGTATCATTGACAGAGACGTTATTGAAGTTACCAACCTGCACAGGCAGCATCTCTACACCGATGACGACATTGGCCGCGTCAAGGTTGAGGCTGCTGCAGAGCGGCTGTGCAAGCTAAACCCGTCAGTCAAGATAGAGCCAGTTCCAACGTCTGTAACCAAATACACAGCTGAAAGCCTCATCAAGGGTTTTGACATTGTCATGGACGCATTAGATAGCGTCGATGCTCGCTATGCTCTCAATGACGCATGTATCAAACACAATATTCCACTGATCTATGCTGGAGCGCTTGGTATGCTGGGATCGGTCTGCACAATTTTACCAAGCAAGACTGCATGCCTGCGCTGTATGTTTCCTGAGTTGAACGAAGAGGAAATGCCAGCGTGCAGCACTGAAGGCGTGCACCCGTCTATACTGTATCTGGTTGCAGGCATACAGGTATCAGAGACAGTCAAGTTAATCACAGGCAGAGAACCGACGCTGGCAAACAAGCTGCTCTATATTGATCTGAATGAGCTATCATTTGAGCGAATCCAGATGTTCCGCCAGGAAGAGTGTCCATCATGTGGAATTGCACGGAAAGAAAGTAAGTTGGCGGACAACGAGCTTATAATTGAAGAGTTGTGCGGTAGGGATAGAGGCAAGCGCACATGGACAGTCACTCCTACAGAGCCTACGCCTATCAACCTGAGCTCCACGATCAAGAATGCCGAGTCGCTTGGCTACAAGATCAAGACAAGGGGGAACCTTGGGATAACTGCAGTCAATTCAGGCAGGATGTCTGTAAGTTTCCTCTCAAGTGGCGCTGCTACAATCGTTGGCGCAAAGGACGAAGAAGATGCAGTCAAGATCTACAAGACATTTGTAGAGCACCCCTAGTCACCCATAAACTCCATCATGCTCGATTGGGTCCTCTTTTCTTCCTTGAAGATCAATTTTAGTTCTAGTGCTATTGATTCAATTCTGCTGCGCAAATAATCGTTAATTTTGTATTGTTTGCACATGTCAGTTGCAATGCCAAGGTATTTTTCAACTGCCCCCCTTGTCACTGTTTGGATCAATGCACTGCCGCAGTCAATGCACTTACCCATCAGGGGCATTCTACGGAACTTGGCGCCACACGTAGTGCAGCGAAATGTCTGCGAAGAATAGGATCTCATGTTGCCGATTATGTCAGGCAGAATGTGCGTATTAAGCACCATTGCGGCAACTTCGTTAGCGTCTACTGCGTTTATCAGTTTGGCAGTATCAAACTGCATTTTCAACTTCTCTCCCATAGTGTTAAGAGTAGAGTAGGCGCTCCTCTGCGCCTTTGTGACGAGTGTATTGGTTAAATGAGTAAAGCCATAGTCAAAGAACTGACGCGAATCGCCTATCCTGTTCTTGATGGTCTCTGTCATATCAGCTACGTCTGCAGCCTTGGCCTGCTTCCATGTCGCTTCATAGAATTCAAGCGAGTACGCGCTTGCAATATCTACATTGTGCGCCTGACGCTGAACCTCGTGTGGGAGCACAACAGGCTGTATAAGTAGCGGCGCGTCCATCAGTCCACCTATCTTGTCTGGCAAAAAGTCATAGGAAAAGTTCAAAAATGCATCCATCATGAGCATCACAGAGTCGGCATCACCATCACAATCACGGCGCTTGGCAGAGTGCCATATCGGCGATGCCAAACAAACCTGCGAATCAGCAAAGCCAATTATCCTTCCCACAATGCCTACCGATGTGTGTGGTGCAAGACCTACAATCAGGTGACCAACAAGGCCATCAAGTGAAGACAAGCTGTAAAATGATTCTAAGTCATATAACTTGACAAGCTCTTCATCAATGTACTTCGCTGCATTAACAAGGTGATTTGCAGCGCCGCGAGGGATTATGAGATCCTGCATCATCAATTCTACAATCTGATCTGGCGAGGTTAGATCTCTGCCAAGATAATCATGTGTGTACCCAAGCTCTCTTAACTTGTCAATGCTGACGGATATCCATGCGGGCTTGAAGTGGGTGAGCGGCTCATTGGTAGCATCAAATCGGATTGTACCATCCTTGAAGGCATGGAGATCATGTTTTTGACGCAGGATCCCCTTTTCCAAAGGCTCTGCGGATCTATGTGCGCTCATGAGCGACTTGACTCCCTTGAAAGGCTCTTGAGGATCTACGCCCAGTTTTTTCTTTGCCTGCTCCAGAGCAAACTTGAGCGGAAAGTTGACTGAGGAGTAAGTTCGGCCTTCTTTTCCGCAACGTGCACATTTTTTACCATCTTCAACTTCCTCTCTGCATACTACACAGAGGTTACGTAGCATAGCCGAAGCGCCACACACCCTACAATGTGTGCCGATAGAGGGCAACCTGCAGCTATTGCAATATCTGTTAGCTATTTGAGTGTAAAAGGAGCCTTCTTTGCAGGCCTTTAGGATGTCGCGAGTTGGGCCACCCTTTGGTCCGATTGGAAAGAGCACATGTACTGGCGGCTTCATCTTGCGCTCAGCTGCCTTTTCTGGCCTACCGACTCTCACAGCAATAGCAGAAGAAAATTTGGGCATCACAAGAACACCGGATGTCTTGCTGACAAATTCTATGACATTGTTCGATTCAATGACAACTGGCCCGCCGCCGAGAAGCCTTCTCAATGAGGTTGCTTGGTTGCTGTCGTCAAGGCTGATTTGGTCGTGTGTTATAGAATGGACTACGCCCAGCCGCTCTAAGATGTCCTTTAACTTAGTTTCAAAGGGCAACGGCACGTCACTAGATAGCTTGTCTTTCAGGTAGAGTACTTCCTCAACCGTGAGGGAGTCCCAGTAGAACGAATACCTCGGATGCAATGCCAATCCAAGTTTTTTGCTCATTTCAAACGCTTCGTCAACTGACGGCAGAACAAGGAGGTTTTCAACCATCTGAATCAGCCTCTCCCTATCAAGATCTGATGCTTGCATTGTAGGCAGCTTTGAACGCAGCTGCTGTCCCCATATTTCTTCTACAAAGCTTGCAGGTGGCAGTTGGGCGTTATTTTCGAGAAAGTCCCCGTAGCTTATTAGCATGTCGCCAAGGTATAGGATCTTACTGACGTGGGGGCGGATCCTTTCGGCCTGCTCAACCGTAGGCACTTGTATCACTTTGCCATCATCCAGCCTGACGATTGGTGATTCAATAGTATCGACAAGTGCTATAGTAGACGCCTTGCCAGGCATGTCCATTTTGATCTGGGTACCGACGACAATCGCATAGTTAAGTAGGGCCGGCACAGCTGGATGTATCCCCACGGTTGCAAAGCCAGTGTTATAGCAGCGGCCATAGCGTAAGCGAAATCCACCTATCCTTTTTGCCATTGAAAGCACGGGCCTGCCTGTGATGACCTCCGACATCCTATGGTATATGGCGTCATCATTGCCCGTCTGGACTGCCCCTTTGAGTTCTTTCAACCAGCTCCAGCCATCCAGATCTAGCGTCTCAACTAACTTCAACAGCTTCCGGCTCCTGCCAATGAGTCCATCATTCATGACTCTGAGCGTGCCTCCGCGTACTCTGTCAGTCGCAATCCGGCGCATGTTCTTATGCCCAACTACTTCTACAGGATCAGTGTCAACGCCGTCTAGTTCTACTGGCAGGTTTGAAATGCATTTCACTACATCTTCGTCAAGAACCTTGAACTGGAAGCCCATAACTTCGCGCTCATAGATTCTGAGCTCTTCGACGAACCTACCGGTTTCATCATCAAATGAATTGGCTATGTACTTGTCAAGACCGGCCACCTTTCTTGCATGATCAGCAATGAGCATGGTTAGTGCCGCTTCGGTGCCGCCTGCTGATCTAATAGGGCCAGCAAAGGACACCGATAGGTATTGTGAGGCGTCGACGTTGCTCTTGATCGAGACATCCGATATCCCCTGTAGGGGGGCAACTGTCACACCTTCAGTGACTACCGCTAAGGAAACCCTGACGGCACTATCAAGCCGAGTTTTCAGATCGCCTGAACCGTATTCGCCAGCTGCGATCTCTTCTGCTATCTTTAGTGCGGCCTTTTCCTTGGTCGTCTGTGACAAAAGGGCACGCAGCCTATCTGCAATGTCTATATCGTGCATCTTGGCAACCCTGTCTGCTAAGTCATATGCAATCTTGGGCTCGATGATGTCTGCTGCGTCAATTCCGCGCCGTCGAGCCTTAAGCGCATGTTGGTAGCCCTTGTTGACATTCTCCAAAATCTCCTGTTGATACCGCCAATAGAATGCCGGCATGCGGACGTCCTTCAGATGGGTTTCAGCTTCCTCTAGTATCATGGTCTCATCGCACCCTAATGGCCTCAACTATTGACGAAAATTTTTCTTGCCAATCACCCTCCTTTTCTATCATAGTGCCAATGACAATAATGTCAGCACCTGCCTTGGCTATCTGGCCTGCAATTTCTGGTGACTTTATGCCGCCACCGACAATGATCGTGCCCTCATAGTGCTTCCTTACCATCGCCACCATTTCCGGTGGCACATTTTCCGCTGCACCAGAGCCTGCCTCCAAATATACGAAGCGCATACCCATATACTGAGCTGCCAGTGAATACATCACTGCAAGATTGGGCTTATGGAAGGGGATTCCCCTGGCCCTACCCACGAACCAAGCGGCCGTTCCTTCACCTACTATAATATAGGCGGTTGGCAGTGGTTCGATTGCGTATTTCTTGACTGCCAACGCACCCAATGCCTGTGCTTCAGTAATAAAGTAAGTGTTTTCTGAATTGAGGAGTGAGCTAAACAAAATCGCGTCGGCCTTTGGTGATACACCTGTGACGTTTCCTGGAAACAATATCACAGGCACGTTAATCGTCGACTTTATTTCGGCGACGAGTTTGGCTAGCTCTAATTGGTCAATGACGGACGACCCACCAACAAGGATTGCAGAAGCCCCTCTTTCCTCAACTATTTTTGCAGTTGTTGCTGCATCTGTCGAGTTTTCAGAATCAATAAGTGGTAGGCAAATTGTGCCGTGATTCTTTATCTCATCCCGAAGATATTGTTCTACCTTTCCTAATGCCACTTTTTTGTTAAAGAGAAGATGCCATTTTAAAGTTTGATGGTATCAAGATTCTAATATCACAGCTACTATACAAATCTGTATAGTTTCTATGTCCAATCAAGGTTCTAATTCTAACATTCTTTATACACATCTTGTTGCAAATTCTCTATTTACACCACGACAGCTTTCAATAATTTTAAAACAGCTACGAGGGGACAGCAAGACCGAAAAGATCAGTTCAGGAGCATATTATAGGCAGGTCAAGCAATGCCGTAAGAAGGTCATTTCCATCCTCCATAGTATGATAATTTTGCAGTCGATGGGAATTGTCCAGTCAGACGCATCAGCAACACTAAGTAAGGTAGCAGAACAGTTAGCTGTGATATTTGCTTCAGAAAGTAGTAGTGATGCCATACCTAGGCTAAACACGAATGATGTGATATCCGTGATAGATGAGGTGATAAAAAGAATGTCCAAGTTGTAAAACAAGGTTATTCTAAAGTATTAAATCACGGTATTTTGAAGTAATGCCGTGACATGATTGTTGACCTGACCTTCCTAGATAGTGACTTTGTGATATCAGGAATCTTTGCGTTTGTAGTAGGAATGGCAAGTATGACATTCTACAATAGGCTCAAGACGAAATTTGAAGAAGGCCGGTATAAAACTAATGAGGTAGTTGTTGAAGCTGTCGTTCTCGAGTATACTCGCAGGCTGTATGACTATGATAAAGTGATTGCAGATCTTCGGGCCAAGGTCGACATCATAGAGAGTAGGGTCCAACCACATGGAGTAGTAGTATCACAACATCCATCACAACCACAACCTCACGTAGCGCCCATCAGTGAGCCTGTAACAGTCACGCAAAATGTCATAATTGAGAAGGACGTTAATAGTACAACTGATTATATATTCAAATTACTAACTGAAAGACCGCGATCATCAAGAGAAGTCCAACTTGCTATAGGCAGGACAAGAGAACATACAGCCCGCCTGATGAAGAAGCTACATGACCTAGGCCTTGTTAGTAGAGACATCAACACCAAACCCTTCCGCTATAACATCACGAATGCAGGTCTAGAGAAGCTGAAGAAGAGGGCTGAGGCTGCACCGGTTGTTGTCTAGTCATCTTATAGATCCACTCTTTCCCTTGTCGGGTTCTTATGAGTCGACCACGTTCAGCATACCTCGAAAGATAGGTTGAGATAATACTCAGTTTGATAGGCTCATTGTACTGATCCTCATACAATTCGAGGATATCAGTAGAGGTAAATCCACCGTATGGAAACTTGCCCTCAGCGAGAGTCCATATCTTGTCGCCAACTGAGGCAGGGGTTGCCCTGTTGCTCCTAGAGGTCTCGTTTTCATTGTTCTCATTTGACTCAATGTTTATGAGATCCATGAACTCGACTATTTTCATTATCTTCTCTTTTGATATATTGCCTTCTAGTGAGAGGTTATACTTGCTTCCTTCTGCATCCTCTAGTTCTATCTTGAACCGCTTCTTTCCAGAGTTCATACGCGTAAAGTTAACTTAACATGTTAGAGTCTTAACACTTAACATGAGCTATGCCAATGTTGATAACAAACAGCTTAGCTGATATTAACTGTATATGAGAGAGAGGCAATTTTGGTTAACAATTATCTTTAGTTAACTAATCTAGTAGTAAAGAATTATCGGATCTCTGCTCCAGTGGAAATAAAGGGGTTCCAACAGGTATTGTTAACAGCACCAGCGCCGACGTTAACGCTCCAGTGGAAATAAAGGGGTTAATTTTAGGTCTTTCTTCGTTTTGATGATCTAATATTGCTAACACAGTTAATCAAGCAGGAAATATACTTGCAGGCCGCCACCCCTTTCTTTCTTATGCAGATCCTTCTCTGAGTTTACATTAACTTGTATCATCAAGATGATATGATAGTTAATTATAATTGATTTTGTAGTTTAAAAATGACCTGTTAACATCACTGTTAAGAAAAAGTTAACAAACTTTTATTCTGCAAAAGAAAAACAGGGGGCGGCGGGTTAAAATTGCGCACAGGAGTGAGGTAGTAGATAATAATTGAGCTCTGATATTGATAACATTTTCACCAAAGCGGCAAGTGGTAGGTCACTTGTTAAGAATCGTCAAGCCTTGACTATTGATTATGTACCTGAGAAATTACCTTTCAGGGACGAAGAGACCAAGGCACTTGCCCAAGTATTGTCTACAATTTTTAAAGGTGCTAGGCCGTCAAACCTTCTTTTATTTGGCAAGCCTGGTACTGGCAAGACTGCAGCAGCTAGAAGCGTCGTAGATAGGCTAGCAAAAAAAGCAAGCGAGCTCGAGACAGATGTCACAGTTCTTTTTATAAATGCAAAGATTGCAGGAGGTAGCGCCTATAAGGTAATTTTTGAAATTGCCGAAGAGCTTGGAATCAACAAGGAGCGGGAAAAGCAAGTGCACTTTACCGGTCTGTCGATGGGCGAAGCAACAGACAGAGTCTTGAACTTCATACAAAGGAAAAAACTCAACCTTGTCTTGGTGATAGATGAGATAGATTCGCTTGTAGCTAGGAGTGGTGATGATATCCTTTACAATTTTACAAGGGCCAACCAGAGAATGAAGGGTGGCTTTATTACACTCATAGGAATCTCTAACAGTCTTACATTCAAGGACAAACTCGATCCACGCGTAAGAAGTAGCCTCAGCGAGGAGGAAATAGTCTTCAACCCATACACAGTAGATCAGCTACGTCAGATATTACAAGAGCGCGCAAAGCTGTCCTTCAATGAGGGTGCGATCTCTGAAGCCGCAGTCAACTTATGTGCAGCAATAGCGGGAAGAGAGCATGGAGATGCAAGAAAGGCAATAGACTTATTGAGAGTTGCGGCCGAGCTTGCAGAAAGGGAAGGTATCACCAAGGTCGATGAAAAACATGTGCGCGACAGCGAAGACAGGATTGAAAGAGATGCGCCTTTTGTCGCACTAAAGAACGCGCCAGCGCATCATAAACTTGTCATTCTTGCTATCATAAAATCAACAAATGGAACAACTGGCAAGGTATATGATATTTACTTATCATTTTGCAAACAGACAGAACAAAAACCGCTTACTCAGCGGCGTATGACTCAGATAATAAACGAGCTGGATTTGCTCGGTATAGTTTCAACTGATATAGTTAATCAAGGCCGCTACGGTAGGTCTCAAAAGATCAGAGTGATGATACCACTAACAACAATTGAAGAAGCCCTCAAAGACGATATCGATCTTACATCACTCATTGATTGAAATCATACATAACAGGTTGAAGCGTTGCTAAGTTGACTATCACGGCCACACCAGGTGTCGGCGTTATGCCCATTGTCTGCTGGTATTTTGTCTGACTCTGCCACGCACCTGAATTTACAACAAGGGTGCCCCGGTAGCTCTGCACATCGACTACATGTACATGGCCTGAGTGAAAAATATCAGGCACCTCAGTAATAACCATCATGTCCTCTTGCTCTGGGGCTATAGGTGTGCGCTCGCCATATATCGGAGCAAGGTGGCGAGCCTTAAGAAGCACTTTCATCGCCTCTGCCGGCTTGGAATAACTAAGCCCTGGTGTTGTCGCAATGATGTCGTCAAGGCCCTGGCCGTGATACATTAACACCTTGACGCCATTGAGTTCAACAAAAGCAGGGTTGCCAAGCATCATACAGTTTTCAAGACTGTAAAACCGCTCGCCCAGATCCTTCCTTGGGATCGCAGGTTGTGGAAGTGCCCTTCTCCCAAGGTCGTGGTTGCCAGGTATCATTATTACTTTGATATGTTTAGGAACCTTTGCCAACAACTGTGCAGCATGGCTCATCTGCTTTACAGCGTCTATTTCCAACAACTCTTTGTCTTGATTTGGAAATATACCAATGCCATCGATCAGATCACCTCCAACACAGAGGAACTTGATCTTCTTGACAATGTCGTCATCAGACGATGATGACAACCAGTCTAAGAACCTCAAAAACTCCCTTTTCATGAAATACTTACTACCAACATGCAAGTCAGAGATCAGCACCGCATAGGCTTCTGACTTGCTCTTGTTGGGCAAATGGTCGGGAATGTCGGGCATCATGACGCTCTTGATCGTCAGCCCTGGCCTTCCCTTCCCATTTTCAAGCTCAAGCATCACCATTTGGTCAAGCGCAAGAGTTGAGGCCTGTTTTTTTACATCTTCTACTGTAGAAATCGCAGTTAGGATCCCTGTGTAATCTTCGATTGCTAGTTCAACATCATTTTTCTTGGTGCGCTTTGACATTAAGAGGCCGGCAACTATGATCGAGCTAGCGGCGGCGCCATGGAGACTCTTTTCACCTCTTTCAACCTGCTTGCCGATCCTGACTCCGTGCTTGACAGCCGACGCCTTTGATATACGCTTGCTGTCTGGCCGCTGGGCCAAAATGCGCATCGTCTTCTCAAATCTACTGCGAAACAACGCTGTGTAGCCTTCTACTCCTTCTGCAGTGGTAACCTTGGGTGTCGGATCGATGAGCACCGTGCACGTTTGCTCGATTGGACCTTCCTGTTTTTTTGGCTCTATTAAAGTTTTGATGTCGTCAACTACTATGACTGTATTTTTCGTCGGCTTTTTCATCTTAATTATTTCCTGAATCATCTTGAGTACATCTGCATCAAGGCCCTTTAACATGGCAAACGCGTTAGGATGTATTTGAAATCCTTTACTGGTAGCGTAAGATAAGGCATTGGAAACTTCATTTTGCAAAGCCAATACAGTCGGCCATTTTGATGTCGAATATCATCCTTAATTAGATTTCTGTTGTCATGGTTTTATCCTAGAAGCGCGCATTATCCTCATTGTTGAAGAAATTCTGCGGTATGTGCAAGAAAGTGCTGCCTGCCAACACTAGGTATCTACTGTGTGAAAATTGTCACAAACAAGTAGTGATGGCCGAAGAGGACCGGCAATTCTACGAAAACTCGCGCTTGCACTACTAGGCTTTTCTTCTTGTTGTCTTACTACTGCCTGTTCGCTTCCTTCTTCTTGTATTGGTAGTAGTAGTTGTGCTCTTGCGCTCAGATAGACTTCTGTTCTCCTCAAGCTCCTCCGGCAGCTCAGGTGGTGCTTCCAACTCGCGGGTCTTCATATCTCCCGGTTCGACTACAGGGACATTAACTGAATCCTTCAACCTTTCGGCAAAGTCTCGACGTGCAACTACCAAAGTGCGCTGCTGATCAATCAGCTTTATAAAACCGGTGTAGATCTGCATCTGCTCTGCATATGTCTTTGTCCTTATCTCAGACAGCACATCCTCAAACGAGTCTGCAAACCTCATTGCAAGGTCCCCCATTCTCGATATTGCCTCTGCGTCCATTTCCGCCTGTTTTTCTGCGGCGCTCTCTTGTGCCTCTTTGATTTCCTTCTTTACCACTTTGGTCCCTGCCAGTATTATTTCTTTGAGCTCTGCAAGTGCACCCTTCATCTTCTTTGATATTTCTGACTCAGTGTCGATGTATCCTTCCGGCCTTGACACAGAAGTCGTTTCAGGTCTTGGCGCTGTTGCAAGCTGGCTTCCTTCTTCCATTATTGAGTCTGCAGTTGTGCTCTTCTTTTCAATCTCTAACTGCTCTGCAGCTGCCGCCCGTATTTCTTGCACTGAGGCTCTTAAAGCTCTGTCCTCTGGCATTGGCGCATCTCTGTGAGTTCTGTATCGGAACAACAGGTCTTCATTTGCAATGACAGAAGCCCCTGCCACAGATATCTCCGATTTTGGAATATCAAACCTTATTGAACTGTCGGTGTCGCTGCACACGACAATAATCTCCTCCGTTTCCTTTGCAACACGTCCCATCGCCTGTTCGTTTACAATCACTGTCTTATTGAACAGGTCCTTTGGATACTTGCCCTCATAGCTACCTAGATCAGCCTCCGTAGATGGCTGTTTTAATTCTTTTTCAATTTTCATTGAGCTTTCTACACTCAACCCAGCTTCTGTATTGCTCTGAGCTGCCGCCATTTTCTCTTTGGCTGCTTCAGCTCCTGTTTGAGCCACATCCTTAATCCGGCTTGCTGCTTGCCTTGCTGCTCCTTCTACGTCAACATTTGCTACGGCTTCACCTGCATCCTTCATCTTTTCCTTGACTGTCTTGGAAGCCTGTCCCAACTCATAACCGACAGAGCTCTTGACCTCAGTAGCAGCATCTCTAACCTTTTCCTCAGCCATCGATGGCTTCCTCTCTTCTACAGGAAGAGTTGGCTCCTCAGCCGAACTGTATTTCTCGTTCGCTGCAG
The DNA here is from genome assembly GCA_025922735.1 of Nitrososphaeraceae archaeon. Classification (GTDB taxonomy): domain Archaea; phylum Thermoproteota; class Nitrososphaeria; order Nitrososphaerales; family Nitrososphaeraceae; genus Nitrososphaera. Next base: position 13,146 of record JAICHI010000015.1, read on the forward strand.
GTATCTCACCTGCCTTTTGCCGTATTTCTTCAGCAGATGGTCTAAGGCTTCTATCCTCCGGCATTGGCGCATCTTTGTCCACTGCATACTGCTCAAGCGGCTCACCTACCATTACAGAGCCTCCTGAAAGCGTGATTTTTGACTTGGGGATGTCAAACCGTAAATTACCAGAATCGCTAAAAACAACTATTTGGTCATCCGTTTCCTTTGCAACACGTCCCATCGCCTGCTCGTTTACAATCACTGTCTTATTGAACAGGTCCTTTGGATACTTGCCCTCATAGCTACCTAGATCAGTCTCTGTAGGCGCGTCTTTCTCCATTGCAAAGCAAGCGGCTATCCAGCATAAAACGGATATGAGAAAATGGATTAGAAGAATGTTAAATGCCAAGGTTATAATTGACGTGGCACAATTTTTCTGCTGTGGAGATACAACACTCCTCTAGCCCAAAGGTGGCGCTAGGCCTTTCATTCTGTGCCCTTGCTATG
>JAICHI010000016.1 GCA_025922735.1 Nitrososphaeraceae archaeon
ATTAGCGTGATTCTAGATGCGGCAAATGGCGGCACTGATGGTCTTACGAAGACTAAGATAATGTATCAGGCATATCTCAGCCACGAGCAAATTAAAGAGTATCTGAGTGTTCTAATTGAAAGCGAATTGCTCAACTACGACGTATATACTCGGAAATTCAAGACTACCGAAAAAGGTCTAAGGTTTCTTGACACCTACAATCAGATGAGCGATGTTATGAAGACAAACAACAACAACAACAACAACAACAACAACATCAACCATAGTGAAGTCCCATGAAAGAAAGAAGATTTTCTTCTGAAAACATCAGTTTTAGGTTACAAAAGGTTCACCTTAATCAATTGAGAGAGGAAGCTGTGCAAAAGCGGATTAGCCTAAACACCCTTGCAAATCAAATAATTGATTCTTATGTAAACTATAGCTCAAACCTTTCAAAAGCAAGACTACAATAGATACTCGCTAGCATTGAATGGATCAGGAGAGCAGACAGACACGCATGCGCACACTCACATTTACACGCCTGCATATGATCCTGTACATACTACTACATCCATTAACATGGTTCCATAATGCCATTTAACGTCATGGTTCAATGTAGCACGAGATATGAAGTATAGAAGTAGAACCGAGATAGTCCGCCAGATTCTAGAGATTGCAAATAAGGGTAATCATGGTGCTTTACGGACCAGGATTATGTACGGTGCATTTCTTAGCCTGGCTAAAATTAAAGAGTATTTGAGGCTTCTAACTGATAATGACTTGCTTCGCTATGACAGACAAACACACGCATTCAAGACTACCGAAAAAGGTCTAAGGTTTCTTGAAATCTACAATAAAATGAGCGATGTGACGAAGACACAACGGCAACATCACCTATGGTAAACCCGAAGAAGATGTACCTAATGCAGAAAATTGGTTTGATAATAGTGGTGGTGATGGTAACATTATGAAATGATTTGATGCGAAAATGGCTACTCCTGTGACAGGACGACAGGTGCGGCTGCTGACAATTATGCACACACACTCTATGGCTAGGCTATCTACATTCAGAGACGCAAACAAACCTCCTACAAAAAACTGCTACCGAAGAAAGTAAAAAAAGAAGAATAAAAAGAATGTACTTGTCTCCGCAATAGAGAGGGCTGTATCATGCTACTGCTACTCTGCTACTTGTGCTCCCCCCACTGCTTCTTCCACGGCTGCTTCTCCTCCTATAAATACCCCACCAGAGTTCTCTCTCTTTTCAATGATTATCTTGCTAGGTTAAGTAACAATAATGTAAGGTGCAGACCCTGAGTTCGTATAGCTGAAAATAACATCTCTGCAATTTCGCTCTGTGATTTGTCTACGAGTTTGTTCCACAATTCTCTGAGGTATTTTTTGGCCTTGCTATCCCCCTCAACACGGTCTATATCTTGCTCCGTAACTTTTTTGTCTATTATCTCACGGGCAAGCTTATCGAGGTCTTCTCTTCTTGGCTGATGACTCCCTGCGATATTGCAGCATAAATCGCACCCCTTATGTCTTCCACGTTTTGAGGTGTTGACACAACACTCGCCCTCTTATATACACGATAGGTATTCAATGCACTTTGAAACGCTTTAGCGTTAGGGTGTGCAGTATCGATTTCAAACTGTCCATCTAGTTGTCTACTCAAAAAAGTTTCAACTTCAGAGGGGCCGCCTACAACAGAAGACATTCAGCTGGCTAGCTTTGAGAGAGATAGATTTAATCCTTCGGTAATTCTGCGGCGTCGACGATGTGTCTATGTAGTTGAACACACTTGTCTTGAAGATTTTAGCTGCGTGACTATTTGGAGCAATGGATAACGGGACATATCAAGAAGTGCTGAAGAGGAGGGCCCATTCCTCGAGGTAAACTAGAAAAATAAAGGAGAGTGGAATAGCATATGAAAAACAACAACAATACTAAAAATATCACAGCAGCAGTAGCAATCGCTGCTGTTTTATTATTATTTATAATGATGATTTCAGCAGCACCACCAGCAAGAACAACAACAGCATCGGCTCAAATGACATTCGACGAGTGGTGCGGCGCAATTTGTAATACACAAGAAGAATCAAGCCAAAACATGGAAAAAGCTGGGGAAGAGTTAGAAGCAGAGCAAACAGCAGAAGAAGAACAATTCGGCGGCGGAGAAGGAAATGTGCCAACTGTAGATGAGTTTGCGGATGAGGTACAAGCGAAAGGAGAATTTGATGACCAGAGAGAAGCAGAGGAACAAGCAGATAACGGAATAGAAGATCCAGAAAACACAGCATCAGTGAGACTTTTGCAATATGATCTAGCCCTTAAAACCGAATTGCTCAATCAGACCTTTACAAGGATGCTAAACAGCAGTGAGACGTCAGATATTGAAGAAGCCGAAGAAGAGATTGATAGCGATGGAGAAACAGCACAGCTCCAAATAATATCTTATATATTTGAAGAAGACAACCCAAATGACGATATACGCATCTACACAGCAGCAGGCGAAACAGTAGAGAATTTAACAAGCGTTATTGCAACCAACAACATAAACACAACAGACATTGAACTATTCGGAAATGGCCGCATGATAATCACTTGTGATGGCGCAAATAGCTTTGATGAAGCAGATGATACTAGAATCTATGCACCACACAATTACACTGTTATAAATGGCTACAGATATGCAAACAGCACAATCTATGATTCAGCAGGCCAGGAAATCCTAAAGACAGGTATCCCAAGATTGCAAAGTTCAACAGAGGCTGCTGGAGCGCTGTGTTAATAATTGACGCAATGCATGCCTTGGTAGAGAGAGAGAACAAAAAGAACCTTATCTTTTTTCCAAGATTGTGTTTTTGATAAAATATGGTGCGTGCCAGCAATAACTCTCCTTCTGTTCTAAGCGGGATTCCGCTGAGCAGCCAACCTGAGCAGGTGCAGGGCCTTGTGCTCTATTTAGCCTTGCTCCACCCGGGTCGGCAGTTTCATTCCAGTATCAGAGACCTCAGGCTATTCACCATCATCGTGGCATTCTGACTGGATATCTTTTCTGTTCCGTTGCCAGCCGTCTCCGGCTAATTATCGCTAATTCGGGTGCCTGCAATGAGGGAGGAGTTTCCTCTCTTTCGAGTAACCCACCCACTGGCTCACACGCAGTATCAATGGACAGAATTGATATTAAAACCTAGGCGTTACTTACTAGTCTTCCTAAAGTAATTTAATTTCTTACCAGTTGAGGAAAGTACTCCTTTTCCAGCTCAACCACTTGCTCTTCTGTTTCTGCATCTGCATAGTCGTGTAAAAGGTTGGCATTGAGCTTAAGAAATGTGTGGCCCCACTTGAACTTGTCCATCATTTTTGCCGCAAGCTCCTTTTCATTCAAGATGTAGAGTGCGCCTGCAAGGGCCTCTACGCTCGATAGCTTGCCCAGCTTGGCATAGTTGGTTGGGTTTGCAGCCAGCATTGCGGGGAGCCTTCTCGCTATTCCCCGAGCGGCAAGGTGCTGATGCTTTAGCACCTCGTCTGCGCGCTCCCATGAACAGTCAATAGCGCATACAGAATCTGCCACTTTATGGTCGTGTCTCAAAACAAGAGCTTCTGAGAATGGGTTAAGCACAAGAGTATTCCTCGAGATATACCTGACGGGCGCTGCTAAGCGGAACCTGACTAGCTTGGCTGCAGTACACTTGAACGGATCGTCTTGGTGGAGCATGTAGATTAGCGGCTTCATACTATTCATGTTTAGCCAAGATCATTAAAGTTTTTATTCGCTTGACTTTCACTTGTTGCGTGCCGCCAGCGATATCTACAATGCATTTTCCATTTGAGCTAAAAAAGGATCAGCTGGAGGCTGCCAAAGCATGGATTGACAATGGCTGCCGTGGATCTGTCATCTTTAGCACCGGCACCGGCAAGACAGAGATCGCATTTGAGTGTGCAAGGTGGGCAGCTAAGCTGTCAGGACAGGATCGCTTTACAATATTGGTTCTAGTTCCAAGGATAGTGCTGATAGAGCAAAACGTTAGGCGTCTGCGGCGGTATGGCATTTCTGATGAACACATTGGCATGTACTACGGTGAGCACAAGGACATTAGAGAGATCACTATTAGCACATACCAGAGTGCCATCAATAATTACAACCTGATAAGGAGTGCTAACATGGTAGTACTTGACGAAGTCCATCTTGTCAGCGAAAGCGCAGTTGCATTTGACAGCATCTTTGATATTATAGTAGAAGATTCGAGCAAGGCGATTCTAGGACTCACTGCGACCATAAATGAAAAGGACCCAAAATATCAAACAATCCTAACTGTCGTCCCGCCTGTAAAGAAATACATGATCAAAGATGCAGTCACGGATGGCAGGCTGGCCAAGCCAATCGTCAAGCCAGTAGAAGTCAGCTTTACGTCGGAAGAGCAAAAACGTTATGATGAGGCAAGTTCAGCAATAAAGGATATCTCAAGAAAGCTTCAGGCATATGATCCGGTGAAGATGACCAAGATACTAATGCGTGGTGGGTCTCGGGCATCAATGGCAAAAATATGGTTTGCTAATGTGCGAAAACGCAAAGAATTGCTCAGTGCTACCAAACAGAAGCTACTCAAAGCAGCCGAGCTGATCAAGAAGCATACAGGCGAGCGCATCATGATCTTTAGTGAAACTATCGACTCAATTCAACAATTAAAAGCGATATTGGAAGCAAATGGAATACCAGCGCAAACAATACACAACGGAATCAAACCAAAGGAGAGAAAGGAGATCTTGGAAAGCTGGGGTAAAGATTATTTTCCATTACTGTCGGTGCACACCCTTGAAATTGGGTACGATGTACCGCAAGTTGGCATTGCAATAATTATTGCAAGCACATCTAATATGAACCAAGTCGCGCAAAGGATTGGACGGGTCGTAAGGAAAGTAGATGGAAAGGATCAGGCGCTTGTATACGTAGTATACGTTAGTGGCACCAAAGATGACAATGTGCTAAAGGTGGTCAAGGCGGCAGTTGAAAAGGAAGATCAGAGAACCGCAACTGTTAGTGTCCCAAAGGGCAAGAGGCCTACGCATGGTCAAAAGACTATCACAAAATTCTCATAGGTCTATGCTGGTAGACAACATTCCGCCCACGTGCTCAAAGTACGAATCGATGTCCATCTCGACTACCTTACCTGCATCTATATTTATGATGTATGTTATGTGTAGCCGGCCGTTTAGAATCTCATCTTCAGTCACAGGTGGATTCTTGTAATATTTATCACACAGTACTTTGACTTTTTTAATCTCACTTGGTCTTCTGTCTCGAGGCGGACGCCTGAACAGGGCCGGTATCGGAAGGATGCTGACAGGCGGAGTAGCCAAGACGAACTGATTTGCATGCTTGCTATAGCGCGCTATCTTGCTTGCAATCCTCGCAACATAGTAGGACAGCGGATCGAGCGCGTGCTCTGGCGGAATAAAGCCTGTCTCAATTTCAACAATGGCTGCGCCTTCCCCCTTTTCTGCATATACATCACAGATCAAAATGTCTGTCAGCTGCTTCTCCACGTCAACTTTATAGCCATAGCGGATCAGGTGCTTGGCGCATACAAGCTCCATCGCTGAATGATTTATCTTAACAAGGTTTCTCATGTAGAGCTCGATGAGTCTGTTCTTTACAAAGTTCATTCTCTCCACTACTTCTTCAGGTTCACCGGCTGACATTCTGCCAGAGAGCGATGTCACGTCTGCAACAAAGCGCTGTAAATCCAATTATCACAACAATATAGCCGAGTATAGTTTTAAAGGTGATGCTCAATTAGCAACATTAAAAATTCCCCAAGAGTCATGCTTATGTCATAATGTCACTCTCAGCAATCAATAAGATAACCATCCTTGGGTCTGGTATTATGGGCCACGGTATTGCTCAGGTATCTGCAATGGCCGGCTACAATGTAGCCTTGCGCGACATCGAGCAGTCTTTTCTTGACAAAGCAATGGAGAAAATAAAATGGTCGCTCAACAAGCTGGTTGAAAAACAGAAGCTGTCACAGACAGAGGCGGACAAGATCTTTGCTAGAATCACACCAGTAGTTGACATGAAGCAGGCTCTCAAAGGTACAGACCTGCTCATTGAAGCAGTGCCAGAGGACATGAACTTGAAAAGGAAGGTATATGCAGAGGTTGATAGCTTTGCAGAGAGCAGAACGCTTTATGCTTCAAACACAAGCACTCTTCCAATCACAGAAATGGCTGCACTGACTAGCAGGCCAGACCGGTTTATCGGCCTTCACTTTTTCAATCCACCACAGCTAATGCCCTTAGTAGAAGTGATACCGGGCGGCAAAACCAACCAAAGCATGATTGACATGACAACAGGTCTTGTGCAAAAGATGGGCAAGCAGCCAGTGCTCTGTAAAAAAGATGTCGCCGGCTTTATTGTTAACCGCATCTTTATACCGCTTGTTCACGAAGCTGTCTACTGCCAAGAAAGAGACAACGTTCCAATGACTACTATAGATTCGGCAGTCAAATTCAAGCTATCATTTCCAATGGGGATATTCGAGCTTGCCGATTATAGTGGCCTTGACGTGATACACAAAGCGACTGTCGAGATGTATTCTCGAGACAAGAAGGTCATCCGGCCCCATCCCAAGATAAAGCAGCTGTTTGATGAAAAGAATCTGGGCCAGAAGTCTGGCAAGGGCTTTTATGAATACAAGAGTGACAAGTACGAGCGTATAAACCTGACAGAGCAAGAGGCTGCAAAGTACAATCCAATTGCTCTGATCGGAGTAGCTGCCAACAATGCGGCGTGGCTTATTTCAAACGGTGTGTGCAGCAAGGAAGATTTGGAAAAGGCGCTCAAGCTTGGCATGGGGTTGAAAAAGGAGCTGTTCACCACAGTACAAGAATTTGGGGTCAAAAATATCGTTCGCAGTCTGCAAGACTTGGCTGCAAAATATGGGCCGTTCTATGGTCCTGATCCATACTTGGTCAACTATCAAGATTGATAGTTCTTCCGACTCATCTTGCTTTCACAGTAGTAGCAAGTATCATTTCTACTGCTGTCTTTGCATCTTTTGCAACAGTTATTGAGACCCTGTTGCGCTCATCTAAAAACTTACCCCCATAAATATCTGCCACGCCCCCGCTTCCCGATATCGCTACCATTGTCTTCTTAGTCATATAGCCTACACCTAGCTCAATGAGCGTTCCTACGCCGCCACCCACTGCAATTATTCCATCGGATGAAGATGCAACGACAAAATCTCTTGCGTAGCCAATGCCAGTGCATATCACGATGTCGCAATATTCATTTGCATACAAGAACTCCTCCTGCGGTATTATCCCAACTGTGGTACCGCCGTATTCTTTTGCTCCCTTGCATGCAGATTCCATTACGCCGCCAAGCCCTCCACAGATCAGCACTGCGCCAGCGCATGCAATTTCCTTGCCCACTTCATATGACATCTTGCTTGCAATGTCGGTGCATCTGTCCTTGTTGTAGCCAATCACAGCAATCTGTAGCTTGCGCACAGGCCTGAGCAATAATCATAGCCTGAATTATAGTTTTCGCAGATAAATGTTTTTACGACACAGATAATAAGAAAAAATCAAATCAAAAGTGAAACAAAAGTACCAGATATAAGCCTACATAGCCCATAATTCTACTTGCTTTGGTAATAATTGTGACAGATCGGCTTGTGTTGATTCCACTATAAAAGTTGCAGGTGATGTCGGAACGTCATTGATAGAACAGCATATAATACTCCAAATTATGCCCTAAAAAACCTGTTCAGGCCAGTCCTCTGTAGAGGTGCAGTCAACTCGAAAGTTAAACCAAGGGTAAATAGATAACTTCGAGTTTTGTGTTTTACATTCTTTTCCAAGCATAAAGGAGTAGGAAGAGAGGGCCTAGGGGTCTTGTTATGATGGAGACTCCAATATTGAAAAGTGTTCCTGCCAATTCCGGCTATTGCAAATGCCTATAACAACCAAGACTTAAAACTGTAAGAAGAGAAATTACGTTATGAAGTTCCGCGATAGAATTGATGCTGGCAATCTCCTTGCAGAAAGGCTGACGGAGAATGGATATACCCCTGCTATAGTACTTGGCATTCCGCGCGGAGGCATCATACTAGCAGATATTGTAGCCAAGAAGCTTGCAGCAGATTTTGACATTGTGATACCAAGAAAGCTCGGGGCACCGGAGAACGAGGAGCTGGCGATAGGGGCAGTGATGGAGGATGGCACTTCATATATTAATAGATATATCGTCAATGCGCTGCGAATACCACAGAACTATATCGAAAGCGAAAGAGTACGCCAGGCTGCAGAAATCAGGCGCAGATCTGCAGCATACAGAAAGCCAGGTCTTAGCTATAACATTGCAGGCAAGAACGTCATTATAGTTGATGATGGCATTGCCACGGGTGCTACAGTCATTGCCTCTGCAAAGTGGGCAAGAAAGCAACACCCATTAACCCTTACTATTGCGGTTCCCGTCGCGCCATCTCAATCGGTGGAAGTGTTAGAACAGGAATCCGATTCTGTTATAGTACTGCACATGCCCCACGATTTCGGATCAGTCGGACAGTTTTATGAAGAGTTTGGACCAGTCTCTGACGATCAGGTTACCCAGATCATGCGTTCAAGAGGACTGTTGCTGTAGAACTAATATATGGCATGAATATTGTCAAAATTGAATGGAATTTCGCATCAAAGACCCAGCACTTGCCAAAGAAGGCAAGAACCGTATCGATTGGGCAGAAGCCCATATGCCTGTACTGGTTGCACTGCGTCAGAAATATGAAAAAACTAAGCCTCTTAAAGAGATAAGGGTTGCAGGATGTCTACATGTTACAAAGGAAACTGGAGTCCTTGTTAGGACTCTCAAGGCTGCCGGCGCCGAGCTTTCATGGTGTGGCTGCAATCCATTGAGCACACAGGATGATGTTGCTGCCTCCCTAGCTCAGGATGAAGGTATTTCGATATTTGCAAGCAGAGGCGTGACGCAGCAGGAATATTATGACGATATCCGTTCTGCTATGATGATCGAACCACATGTCACTATTGACGACGGCGCAGATCTGACTGTTGAAATGCATAAGAAAAATTCTAACTCAATAAGAGGAGGCACTGAAGAAACAACAACTGGCGTCATCAGGTTGCGTGCTATGCAAAAGGCAGGCAAGCTGATGTATCCAATTATTGCTGTTAATGACGCTGAAACAAAGCACGACTTTGACAACATTTATGGTACTGGCCAGTCAGCCTTGGATGGTATAATACGCGCAACTAACATTCTGTTTGCCGGTAAGAATGTGGTTGTTGCCGGCTATGGCCACGTGGGCAAAGGCATTTCCCGGCGTGCAGCAGGCCTTGGTGCCAATGTCATTGTTACAGAAGTTGATCCAATAGCTGCCCTCAAAGCCAAGATGGACGGCTATGCTGTGACCAAGATGGAAAAGGCAGCTGAAATAGGCGATGTTTTCATCACGACAACAGGTTGCAAGGATGTCATTATTGACAAGGACATTGCTAAGATGAAAGACGGCGCAATATTGGCAAATGCAGGTCATTTTAATGTTGAAATTTCTATACCAGATATTGAAAAACAAACAGTACACCAAAATAAGATCAATGAAAACATAATGCAATATGTCCTCAAAAATGGCAGTAGGATATACCTGCTCGGAGAGGGTCGCCTTGTCAACCTAGCTGCAGCAGAAGGCCACCCTTCAGAGGTCATGGATATGAGCTTTGCCAACCAGTTCTTATCAGTAATCAAGCTAGCAAAGCAAGGTGATACTATGAAGCCGTTAGTATACGATATCGATAGGAGCCAAGATCAGGATATCGCACTTGCCAAGCTGCAGTCAATGAACATTGAGATCGACTCGCTAACGCCTCCTCAAAAGGTATACCTTGAAGGTTTCAATGAAGGGACATAGTATTAATTATCGTCATGCCAAGACCACAAAAAGGCGGATGGGTAGTCTAGCCTGGTTAGGATACCTGTCTCACACACAGGTGGTCGAGAGTTCAAATCTCTCCCCATCCACTTTTGATCTATCAGAGAACTATTCACACTATGCCTAAAGATAACAGGTGATAGAGCAGCATGAAATCATCAAAAGGATTTTCTGAATTTTAAAAAAATAGTCCATCAGCAAACAATTGACATTCCTTTAGCTGCTAATGCAGATGATAGATAGGTGGTGGTTATTCTCAAATATTCCTTCCAGAGGAAGGAGGAAATTATTTACGCGTTGAGACTGCTTGTATTCGAATAGTGGAACTCGTAATATGTATGGGATACTCGCAAAGACATTGAGACTTTACTTACTTCTTGGCTCCCAGCGTCCTGTTCTTTAGCCTCATTTGGCTGCCATGGCATTTCCTGCATCTTGTAGTCGAGATAGGATTCTTGGCTCCGCACTTGAAGCATATCTTGAAGAACAACCTGCGCTGCTGTGCAATCTGTTTCTTTGCCGCATCTGTGATTGGCATTTTTACTATTTTTAATTCAACGGAAGGCTCTTTTCTACCTTTCTGTTCTTGTTATCTTGCAGGATTGAACAAGACAATCACCTTCTCTTGTTGTTGTTATCCTACAACTGTTCATGCATTGCTGATGCTACAAATATTATTGATTGTTTGATTGGTGCTTTGCCTTGCAAAACTCCAAACTCCATAAAGCCACTTTCGCTTCAATACTAGAATAACTTCATCTGTCGATTCGGATTTTTGGTCTTAGTTTCCCTAAGTATAACAATGTATGGGCTCCATCAACTGAAAGATATATGAGGTATTCAAAAGATGACTAGACCATTAGTTAGGAATCAAGACGGACCTAATGTAGTAGCAAGGGATTAATTCTTCTATTTGCTATTTCAACATATTCCTTGTTTACATCATATCCTACAAACTGTCTTCCACTTTTTATGGCGGCAATACACGTGGAACCTATGCCACAAAAGGGATCAAGCACAACTTCACCTTTGAATGTATAAAGCTGTATGCAACGGTATGGAAGCTCAATTGGAAAAGGAGCTGGATGACCAACACGAGTTGCAGATTCTGCAGGAAAATCCCAGGTGCTCTTTGTAAATGTAAGAAATTCCCCTTTTGTTATAGTATTTTCTTTGTTATGTGAGCTGCGAGAATAACTTCCCTTAGAGAAGATTAGCACATATTCATGGACGTCTCTTAATGTCGGATTAGATGCAGATTGCCAACTTCCCCATGCAGTCGAAACTCCAGAGCTTGCAGCCTTGTTCCAAATTATCTCACCACGCATTAGAAAGCCTAACTCATGCATATCTTCGACTATGTAGCTATGTAATGGAATGTATGGTTTTCTTCCTAAATTTGCAACATTGATGCATGCTCTCCCACCATGTACGAGTACACGAAACGTCTCTTTAAAGACTTGCTTCAGCAAGCTTCGATATTCTTTTATGCTCAAATCTTGATCGTAATCCTTGCCAACATTGTATGGCGGAGAGGTAACCATAAGGTGAACACTATATTCAGGTAGCTCATCCATCTTTTCGCTGCTCTTACAAAGTAGTTTGTTTAAGTTTTGGGGTTCTATAGGATTCTCTCTATATTTACCACCACCACCAGTACTTTCTCCATTACTTGTTGTGTTCTCTCTGTAAAGCTTACGGCTATAGAATCTTGAAGAATCGTGACCTTCCCTTTTTGAAACTCCGAAACCTTGTGTTTCTGTTGGTATCCGTTTTCTCGATCGGCTCACAGTTGATATAGCCTTTAATATGCACGGATAAGAATTTTGTCCGAGTAAACATTCGGATTTTTTGCTGCATATGAATAACTGCTTGATAGGAAATTGAGCATTGGGTGCAAGACCGTATTGCGAAAAATTCACAAGGAGAGAGAATTGTCACGTGGACGCCAGAACTTAAAATCTAGAAAGTCCTGAAAATGATAACCCTATGATACCTATTAATCAATAGATTGTAATTTTCATATCTTCCATTACACGCAAAGCAGACCCTCAAGTTTATCTAGAAACAATCGGAACATAACTATAGGCAAAGCGATTATGCCGCTCTGGCGATTTAGATTCCTTCCTTTCACTGGAAGATAGAGGCAAAATCCGTCACTATAATGGATCTATTCCATCTGAAAAAATGCAATTCAAGGTAAGAAGAGAAAAGTCCGAGTGAGTTAAATTAGTGGGGCCGAAGGGATTTGTCCTGACGTGGTTGTTGCCACAATCAATTGAACCCTTGACCCACGGGTTTCTTCTTCTGCTGCTCCTTCTACTGCTAATTAGCCCTTTTATTAGATCTGGAGCCCGTTGCGATGCCTGGCTTCGCTACGACCCCACTATGTAAGCATCGCGCTATGGATAGAATAAAGATGTCTGTATAAGTCTTGCTAGAACAGAGGCTCAAGCATGCTTGAATTCATCAGGTTTCTTCTGAGATCTCGACCGACAAGCTGATCACCAGTAAGGTACCAATGCTGCAACCCAGGAAATTGCGGTAAATGCAACTCCTTGCCGCTATCTTTATCGAAGTAGTCGGTTATCAGGGTGTTGTTATAAGACCTTACTAGCTGGTGAGCCGCTGTCGGAACAATGAGGAAAAAGTCGTCTAGTGTGCTGTTTGCCATCAATTCTGGAATTGCGCCAAGCGCCTGACTTGTATTTGCATTTTCAAGCAGTACATTCCTTTCGCTATTAAGCCACTCTTCTTCAAACTGCAAATTCAATAGAATCACTGCCGCCTGCTGGAATGCTCTGTCAAAATTATTTTCTGAGGACTCGATTCCAACTATAAAGCCGTTCCAAATGCTGGTCTCACCGGCAGCGGTTGTGTAATTGCGCGTAAATACCATCGCCTTTCCGGAAATTTTCTTATTTTCGAAATTTAATTTGTAATCTACGGCTTTGGCTGGCACCAGATCGGTGGAATTGCCATCGCAATATACTGATGCGTAAACCGACTCTGCAGAGTCAACAGTGTATGCATTCAGATTTTTTGTCAACATTGGTAAGACTTC
>JAICHI010000017.1 GCA_025922735.1 Nitrososphaeraceae archaeon
CAGGTGAGATCATTAGCCCATCTGCGGGAGCTCGTAAAAGAGGCCAAGTCCTCATAGCGCAATTTCTGAATCTGAATCCTGTATTTCGCGAACTCTGCTGCACTGTCGCCAATAAAGCACAGACGCTCTTTCTTCATCAATTGTTTTTTCCTTACATTGCCAAAAGCGTAGCCGCCTATATTGCCATCTGATTTGATGACTCTATGACATGGAGTCACAATTAGGTTTGGTTCTTGTTCAAAATCCTTTCAATCACTCAAAATGTACAGGGATGTCCGAGAGCTATAGCAATATCTCCATAAGTTGTGACTTTACCTTTCGGAACTTAAGTTACGATATCATAGACGTCGCTTGCCTTTAGTGGCCGCTATTTCAGTTTCACATCACACTTTATGGCGGACAAATATTAAAATATCGCATCTAGATTTTGTAAAGTTCGAGAGGAGTCTTCTCAACGATTTTGAGTATCCTATCCTTATGTCTTCCTAAGCCTTTGCTATCTACTACTATGTGTGTCACCTTCTCTAGGCTCTTTTCAATCATCTGGTTTAACATCTCCTCATCTATTGCTTCAAGATTGTGCTTTGATGCCACTGCTGCAAGACCAAATTTTGACTCGAGCAAGAGTTTGTTGAACTTTTTTGGATAGTGGGTGCCTCCGAGCGCTATGCCTACCTTGTCGCAGCGCTCAAACCCTCTGTCAAGTATATCAAGCAGGGTGTCACATATGACTGCTGCCGCCTTTTCGTCTGTCCACTGCCTTTCCGACGATCCCAACTCGGTAAATAATACTGGCTTATTGAGGGATGTCGGTCCATGATGTGTCGCTTCTATGATGGCCTCATATTCTGGAATCTCTTGTCTCGCAGCAGTTATGGCCTTAAGATACCCTTTCTGCAGACTAGGGTACGAGATTGCTATCTGTCGAGGGTTGCCACCATAAGAGTTGTCTGCAGAAAAATTGCCGGTGAAGTGGCATGTGAGCGTTGGAATGCAGCTGCGTGAGCTATGCCTTGAAAGGAAAATGAACAAATCGGCATGCGAATATAGCTCATTAATGTTTTCCAAGCTGAGCAAATCGCCAGAGAAAATATAGAGCTGGATATTCTTGTGGCGCGCCGACCTGTATGATTGACCGTGGGCGTCTCTCTTACACTCAGGTGTAAATCCAGCGTTTCTCATTAGATATCGGCTCATCGTCATGCCTGCCAAGTCATGACCAGAGGTTACTAGGACACAATGGTCGTTCAACTTACACCCTCTACAGACAGTACTAATTTTAGCCTTGTTATATTGCAGGGAAAAAATAAACAAAAGAATAGAGATGATAGCAGTCCAAGAACAAAAGGCGGTGTTGGTAGCGTTAGCATTGTAATATCTATAAGAAGAGTCTGCGTCCTATTTGTAAGAATTACAATTTCGATATCGTTCTGCCTGAGTAAATTTATAAAATGCATCAGACCCTTACATAGCAAAGAAGATGAACAATAGAATAGAAGAGACCCAAGAAGATCAGAAGGGTCAAGAGAAAATTGAATTTGAAGATGATATTAATGAAAATTCTAACATCGTAGAACCAGGAATAACCTCCGAACAGCATACTACTGCAAGCTCAGGAGAACACCAAATCGAGAAGCCAAGGCCGGAAATTGGAGAGGAAGTGCCGGCCTCAACTGCCGAGGCAGCTGCAAGTTCACCTTCTGTTTCCTCTGCAGTAACACCACCACAACCAAACCAGGGTGTACAAACCTCAGCTCAGTCCAAGTTCTTTGCCATCCGCACGACGGGAGGTCAGGAGCGAGTAGTTGCAAACGTGCTGCAGACAAGGGCGAATGCCAAGAAATTGTTGATTCGCTCCATCATTGTGCTTGATAGCTTCAAGGGTTACATCATTGTGGAGGCCCCAGATTCCAACGTTGCATATGAGGCACTTGTGGGCATAAGGCATGTTCGCGGCCAGATAAGGGGCGATCTGCCTTTCAAGGACATCGAAGGGTACCTGGTGAAGAAGCCCGTAGTGTCAGAGCTCAGTACAAACGACACAGTCGAAGTGATTGCAGGTCCATTCAAATCCATGAAGGCCAAGATAACCCGCGTAGACTATGAAAAGCAAGAAGCAACAGTTGTTCTGCTTGATTCACCATACCAGATACCGGTAACTGTAGACGCAAACTACCTCAAAAGGCTATCTCACTAGGCAAATTACTGCACAGAACTGAACGAATAAATAAAGAAATGTAGCCAAACTCATTGTTTAACCTTCTGGTGTTATAGTTGATTGTAGACCTGAACATAAAGGGCAAACATGCAGTGGTTATAGGAGGTGGGACGGAGGGCATCAGAAAAGTCCGTGGTCTCTTGGGCCAGGATTGCAAAATAACAGTAATAAGTAACAGGGTTAATCGCTTTCTGATTGAGCAGGCTGCTCTAGGTAAGATCAAGCTCGTTAAGGCAAAGCTCAGCGATGCCAACATCCTTGACAATTACAGCGATGCATTTTTGGTGCTGGCGGCGACCAATGACAGAGAGCTCAATCGCAAGATCATAGAAAGGGGCCGATTGATAAAGGCGTTTGTTTACGCTGCAGACGATCCGGCTGTAAGCGACTTTTCCTACGCCTCCATTGTCAACATTGAGGGAATAGTACAGGTGGCTATTTCCACTTCTGGCAAGAGCCCTCTAATGGCGCGCAAAATAAGGATAAAGGCAGAGCGGGTACTGCGCAGGATAATCAAGAAGGCAGATATTGAAAACGCGAAACTTCAGGAATTTGCCCGGCAAGCAGCGCGGCCTCACATCAGGACAGTAGGCGAACGTAAAGAGTTCCTCTATTCCGTGATAAAAAACAGACAAATCCAGAACCTTATTAAGGAAGACAGGATGGAAGATGCTAAAAGCGCGACGTTAGAACTGTTACATGAATGGGAGAAAAAAGGCAGAACATGACAGCAATTGTCAAACCCACCCCGGAAAGAAGAGTTGGTCTCGCTGGGATCGTCAATGCAAGGGTTACCTATCGCAACGCGCCCATGCATCTGCTGGAAAAGTTCACGTTCAAGGACGTTGATAAGGCACATAAGGTCTTTCTTGAGGGGGCGGGCTTCGACGAATGTGTCATTTTGCAGACATGTAATAGGGTTGAAATCTTTGGTGCAGCAAAAGACCCCGATGAGGACAAGCTGCTTGATGAATGGGTTTCTGCCGCGGGGCTGTCAGAAAAGGACCTAGACAGCATAGAAATCAATAGAGGTAAAGACGCAGTTGTGCATCTGATGAGGCTTGCTTCAGGCCTTGAGTCGCTAGTTGTAGGCGAAGACCAGATTTTGGGCCAAGTGAGGCGGGCCTATGAGTTTTCACGTGCTCATCGTTATGCAAGCGCAAACCTATCCGTCGTATTTGATAGAGCTCTAAAGGCGGGAAGCAGGATTAGGACTGCCACGGGCATAAACAAGGGCAATGTTTCAATTGCTTCAGTAGCTGTGAACCTTGCCGAAGAATACTTTGATGACCTAAAGAACAAAACTGTGCTGTTGATAGGTACAGGAGAGGCTGGAAGCCTTGTAGCAAAGGTGCTCCAGAGGCGTGATGTGAACTTCATGATAGCGAGCAGGGTTCCTGAAAGGGCACATGCATTTGCGGATACTGTCGCAGGGATCCCAATCGCTTTTGACACCGCTCTAGAAATGCTTCGCATAGTCGATGTTATATTTACGGCAACTATGGCTCCATACCGCCTAATCACTTACGAAAGGATAGAAAATGCAATGATGGACAGAAAGGGGGGGAGGAGTAGTATGATGATATTTGATCTTTCCAATCCAAGGACAGTCGACGAAAGGGTCGCAACTATCCGTGGGGTCAAACTGATAAACATGGATCAGATCGCTGAGCTTGTCGGCAAGAATATGCGCTCCCGCATCAAGGAGGTCAATTCTGCCGAGAAGCTGATAAATGACGAAATGAAGTCATTTGACACAATCATGAAGAGAATGAAGGCTGAACCCGTTGTGATGACGGTGTTCAGGAATGTTGATACGATAAGGGAGCGGGAACTGAAAAAGGCATTAACCATGATGGGAAAAAAGCTGGCGCCGGAGGAAGCCAAGGTCGTAGAGCAGCTTTCCTATGCCATTGTTGAAGGAGTCCTTTCAGTCCCTATGAATAATCTACGAAAAGAGATAGAGGAAGGCGGCAATGAAGAGCTGATGAAAATAGTGGCCAAGTTGTTCAAGTATGAAGAAAATCAACATCAAAAACGGCATTAACTCTTTTCCAAATGTAAGACTTCGTCGTCTAAGGACAACAGCTGCAGTGAGGGATCTGCTGCAGGAGACACGTCTTTCGCCTAAAGATCTAATTGCTCCGATATTCGTTCAGGAAGGCTTAAAGAAGACACAAGAAATACCCTCGATGCCAGATATCCAGCGCTTGCCACTCTCCAATCTTGTTTATGAGGTTGACCGCATAATGCAGCTTGGTATCAGCGCAATCATCCTATTCGGCTTGCCTTTGCAAAAAGACGCAAATGCAAAATCTGCGTTTGATGGAAGCGGCATCGTACAAAAGTCAATTGAACTCTTGCGCAAGCAGTTTGGCACTAAAGTGGCGATAATCACTGATGTTTGCCTTTGCCAATATACTTCTCACGGGCATTGCGGCCTAGTAGTAGACAAAAAGATAGACAATGACAAAACCATTGACGCTTTGGCAAAGGTGGCTGTCAGTCACGCAAGGGCTGGTGCAGACATTGTGGCGCCTTCTGCAATGATGGATGGTCAGGTGCAAGCTTTGCGCACTGGCCTAGACGATGCTGGATTTGCGGATGTCGCAATAATGGGGTACTCTGCCAAGCAGGCATCCCCGCTTTACGCTCCCTTTCGCGATGCAGCTCATTCAGCTCCAGAATTTGGTGATAGACGGACATACCAGATGCCTTTCTCAAATGCAAGTGAAGCTATGCGTGAAATAGAGACCGACATCGCAGAGGGAGTTGACATTGTCATGATTAAGCCCGCCATCCCATACCTTGATCTTGTATACACTGCCAGGCAGACCACCCACGTCCCCATATGTGCTTACAGTGTATCTGGAGAATATGCGCTGATCAAGGCAGCTGCTATGAACGGCTGGATCGATGAAAACTCAGTTATGACTGAGTTCCTAACATCTATAAAACGAGCTGGTGCAAATATGATAATCACATATCAAGCAAAAAAAATGGCAGAGCTACTCAACAAGTAGTAGCAGCATAAATT
Organism: Nitrososphaeraceae archaeon; assembly: GCA_025922735.1. Classification (GTDB taxonomy): domain Archaea; phylum Thermoproteota; class Nitrososphaeria; order Nitrososphaerales; family Nitrososphaeraceae; genus Nitrososphaera. Next base: position 5,256 of record JAICHI010000017.1, read on the forward strand.
CATCTTTTTAAATCGGAATGCTGCATGAATCCTACCAAAAATGTTTGCGACTGATTCGAGCTCTGAACGGGCTACTAGCATAGAGGACTACCAAAATACATGTACCGAGTTCATTACAGACATTAGTCATGACTATATGGACTGGATTGAGCGGTACCAGTTGGGCGAGGAGGAAACTGCGAGAAGAAAGGCAACAATAAACCACATCGTCAAGACCACCAACGATTGGATTGTAAAATATGGCACTACCATCAAAAAGGTCGACATTGTAATGAATGATGGCGTTAACAAGATGGCAGAGAACACTGCAGGATATCCTTTTCAATTAGATGTCCTCGTAAACAGGATGAGGCGCTTCACAATTCATCCTGTAGGCGAAGTAGGTGTTAACATCAAGGCAACCCCAAGACCTGGCAGGCTTGCGCGTATCGGCAACTACCAGAAAGATCAATTGTTGCTCATTAATACCAGCTCTCCGGTCAGGTTCTCTATAAGCAAAGAGAGCATGAAAGGCGCCGATATTCTAGATGACTACATCATAATTGATGCCAATAACTGCCATAGCAGTGATCTGATCTCTCTTACACCAGTGGTGGAAGAAGTCGAGGGCGACTATGTCACAGAAAGTAGAGGTTACACTACAATAATACTGCTTCTGTAGACACGTACGCTTTAAATAACCTTGCAGTGTCGTAAGTTTCCGGGCGACGGTCGTCCAGTTTGGTCTAGGACATCAGATTGCCAATCTGGTAACCCGGGTTCAAATCCCGGCCGTCGCATTTTTCATAATTTCCTTTATGTCAATATTCTGTAGCTTATCGATCTCCTTGTCAAACCACTCCTCTACCTGCTCAGGATTAGTTCTCACCTTGACCTTCATATCCTCTAACTCTGCTTTCCTTGCCTTGGCCCTCTCTTCCACCTTAGGGATATAGGCAGATGTCGCGCTTTCTATCATTTTCTCCATCAATTTGTCCAGCATCTATATCAACCCAAAGAGCACCCTCAGGAGAATTATCAGCACAATTATCCCCAGCACAACCATGATAATAGTCCAAATCATAGAAGCCATATCATTCGTTGTTGTTTAACATTTCATATAAGGACAATACAATAATCCTCTAGACAGAAACTCTGCCCCGCGTTATACCTTTTAAGTCTTATTGAGCGCTTCCGCACGCACAAAAGCCAAACTCATCTATCCGCTTGTTGCAACTCGGGCATCGCTCGCCATATTCTATTTCCCATGCATGCTTGCCATAGAGCTGGTAATGGGTGTCTATCTCAAGAGGAACACCTTGTTCGTAGTTCTGTTGCTTTTTACGGTGCGACTGCGCCATCACTCTTATTTGCTCAATCGATATTATTAACTCTGCCTTTTCAAGTTGGCTTTGATGATTTCAAGTGCGCGCTCCGCAGCATCTTTTTTTGGCAACTGGATCATGAAGAGGTTTTGTGCATTGGGTTGTTGTTCTTGGGAGGCTGGAGCAAGTGAAATCATTCCGCTTTCTGCTAGCGCTTCAAAGAACTCGACCATGTCATTTGCGTATAGCAAAAAATTTTGTTCAAATTCAGTCTCGAGGATTTTTACCTGGACGTCGACAAATACATCTTGCCCATCGTAAAATATGTCAAGTAATGTGTCTGCCCTGACTTTTCTGTCATAAATGCTTTGCAGTACTTGTTCATATTTTTTCGAATTCATCAGAATGCAAGGCACTTTGGAACCGGAAAACTCGATGAGTGTAGCTCCCTCTCTGTGAATGTGAGCCTTAAACTCTTCTAGTGTGCTAAAGTTCCTCTTAGGCATCTACTGGTTTTCCCTTATGGTCTCTGGAAAATAATCTTTAAGGTCTATGTTTTGTTGCATCTTCTTGTACACGTATTCATGCTCCTTGCAGAGGTAGAAGGGCATCTGCTGAGAGTGCAGGGCATCGTATCGCCTTTTTTGCTTGACAAGCTCAAGCTGAACGACAAAGTCGGCCATGTTGCCGCATATGTTGCATTTAAACTGCAAATCGCCGTCCATTTGCACTCTCTCTTCGCGATCAATGTTAGATCGTTCATAAAAGAGTTTGTAACAAAGCAGTTTGTTATTTCCTTATGTGTTCTATTATAGGATATAGTTATGATGTCTCTATGTTAGCGCTAAAAATGGCACATAAAACGAGTATATGGTTGCTTTGTATTCATTAGAATCAGCAAAGGATCATTTCCAGGTTAATTGCGCCATTAATACGACAAATTCGGCACTTGAGATGAGATTAAACTATTTAGAAATGCTGTTACAGGTCGCAAGAGCTGGAAGAAATAATGCGCGTAGGAAAAAGGTTCCATTAAAAAGACAATGTTTGCTGCAAGCAGATCATGAAAAGTTCAGAACTTAATAATCATGATTTTTTTAGGCAACTTTGGTAAAAGCAAAAAGTAGTTGATACTGTTTATGTAACAATTAATGGTATAGACGTTAGTCTATAGATTTGAAAGGTAGCGAAAAACAATTAGGACTCTTCTGAGGCTAGAATAGATCCGATTAGTGCCAGACATTGCGATGTAGCAAAAATCAAAAAATAGATTTAAAAATCGTCATGGTTGTATAATGTCATCAAATGTCATTGTCATAGAGTATGTGCATACCGATGCTGTCTATAATATTAGATGGATTCTGATGGCTTATAGATCCTCTCTTGCCACAGCCCATTAGTTACAACTAAGGGTAGGCAGAAGAGAGGGCTAGCACAAATTCATTGACTTTGCAAGTAGAATTGCACGCTGCGAATCATCTTGCTGTACCTCATTGTTATTGTACTTGTTGCTAAAGTAAATTAGGTCTATCATCTTGCACCTGTCAATGTTGACTAATAAGCCCCGTTTTGAACCACTTGTGGTGTTAGCATTCGTCAGTATTACCAGCCTGTCCACAAAGCTTGTCGACTTTAGTGTATTTGAAATCTGCTCGAAGCTCTTGGCATGGTCTTTATTGATGACGACAGCCACGGCTACTTTGGTGCCGTATAAATCACTATAAATCACATCAATTCCATTGCCCTCCCCATTGGCCACATGGGGTCTCGCCACCACTCCTATTTCGTGCGCGTAGTTAACGAGATCTTTGACTGCGTTTCTGACGCCAGATTCTAGCGTCTGAATGTCATTGCACTTGCGCCTAATCTTGATAAAGTCTGAAATTGGCACATACATCAGGCTACCCCTTATGCGAAGGCCAGGATATACGTTCTTTATAGTCTCGTCTATGGATTGCTCGTCGATCGTACCAAGGTTGCGTCTTGCTGCGTTCTCTGTAGCGTGGTACATTATGTTGAGCATCGAGCGCACATTGCGAAAATCTGCGAACTCATCATAGATAACCCTGACTTTTGCAGCCAGGTCGCGTTCATGTTCTTCAGTAAGGCTCTTGCTTACGTCACGATGCCGGATGTATTCAAGCGCGATATCTATTATTTCCTCAAGCGTGTTAGAGCCAGCAATGTCTATTTTGTAATTCGCCTTTTCCAATCTGTCAAAAACTGATACTGATGTCCTGCGTATCTCATCGTATGACGCTGGCGTGAATATCAGCATGAGCACTGTTGCCGGTAAATGTGCATTAATCACCGCCTTGACAAATTCAATTGACTCTTTATCAGAGTCAAACTCGTCTATCTGGAACAGTGTTATCTTATTTAGGAACTTGAGATTCAGTCTGGCAAGAGCTGTCAAGCTCGCTATAATGTCTTCAAGGGTTGCAACATTCTGTGCATCATTCCTGAAATTGCCTTCAATTACAAGTTTTAGTATTGTGATTTCTATTGATGAAAATTCCTTGTGAAGAGTGTCATCAAGTGCAGCATAGTTGGGCACAATTTCATTTCGCAAGAGCTCATCCGCCTTGTCTGTCAGACTCTTGCCTCTTATGAAATCAAAGAAGCCATAGTTGAAAATCCTTTTTGCACTTGGCACATTCTGCTCAGCCTCCTGGAGTAAGTAATCGATAACAGTCTTTCTCAACATTGTAACATACTCATCCGTAAATCCGGCAAGCATTGCGCCATAGAGACTATGCATGTTTCGTGGCGATATTTGTGAAAGGTCGGTGTATGAGACAATTGCGCTCTCTGACACTTCCTTGACCCCCTTGGTGTGCAGAGCCAAGTGCGTTTTACCTGAACCAACATCTTGTATCATAGTAACAACTCTAAAGTCCTTATCTATGGCAGTCGCAACACTTATCTTAGAACGAAGGTCTGAAATGCACGACACCAGGGCAGCCTTGGCCTCTTTGTGCCTCTTGCCGCCCAAAATCATGGCGTCACTGAGTGTCGGAGTAGGACCGCTCGGATAGGGGTTGCGGTCTAGCTTGTAGGGATACAACTGTCAGATACACCTCACAAATCCATGCAATAGTCCTCTGACCATCACGCCTTCCCGACCACCAGTAGAAAGCTCGTACTTATCTTGGTGCGTACTAGTCAACTCCCCTACAAATCTATAGAACTCATCTGAAGAAATGTTGCAGCTGTCGCAGATCCTATCGCGTATGTTAGCTAACTCAATCCATCCTATGGATGATCCCGAGTTGGCCAATGCGACATCGAATTCTTCTTTGAAATCCTGAACGGTCATGGTGCCCATTTGGATCCCGGTTATGGAAACATCACGGGCAGGTATCTGCTGCGCGAGCCATGACTGCCGGTCGTTCTTCATTTCTAACACAACACTTGCAAGATTTGAAATGTTGTTTGCAAGAGTTTCAACAGAGTGCACCAGATCTTTACTTGAGCTGCTGACTGACTCATCAACCGATTTGATCATCTCATAAGTTAGCTTGAACCTTGGGTCTGAGTTGAGGAGGCTCTGGATATAGTGGCTTTTGTGGAAGCAAAAGTATGCATTGGCTCGCTTGTCAACGAAAATCTCACCCTTGCTTATGAGATTCTCTAACTGAGTGTCAATGTCTCCGAATTCTCTTCGCAGATCTGTCTTCTTTATGCCGGCCGAGCCAACAGAAAGGATCCTGTTGACAAGTTTTTCCTCTACGGACATGAGGTAGAAGCTCCAAATTCTAATATAAATTCCGATGTAACGATAAGAGGCAATTTTGGTAAAAAAATATATACACAAAATAATAGTCGAAAGGAATAATACTGGCCAACGTGACTTTCTCATGGGATGATGATAATTCTATCTGCATTATGATGAAAGCACTAGGGTATCTGACCTTAAACAGTCTTGTACTGTATTGTTGTTGTTGTTGTTCTTGTTTTGATCTTTCTCAGGGCTGCAAATATGGCTATTATCGCAGCTACCCACAAGCCTGCTAACACAATATTGCTGAGAGTGATGTATGTGTAAGGGATTACCTCTAGAAGGTTTGTCCTGATAGATCCAACTGACATATGCATGTCTGTTATTGCCATATTGTAGCTATCACTGAGGGGATCCATTGCTGAGGCGGTATTCGCTCGAAGCACTATGCTGTCAAGATTGGCCTGAATCAGGGCAAAGTCAGTCTTAGAGGTTGGAAACAGCCAGACAGGGTTTCCATCTGCGGGTACCAATTTTTGCGTTAGCTTGATGTATTCTGCTAGCTGCTCTGGCGTCTGGGCAGTCTCTGCACGTGCGATGAACCCAATCGCTTTATCAAGCAGGTACATTGTGTTCTGATATCCAAAATATGCAATGCCTGCACCCATCGTCAGAAATGCAAGCATTCCTGCAAGCACCAGCCTCTGGCTCAGGGTTCTTGTTGTCCTCCTGCCATCACCGTTGTCCGCAGCCTTTGTAGAAGCAGTCATAGTCGTCGATCCACCACCATCACCACCACCCGCAGTGTGTCCTCCTGTGGTTATCGTAGGCGCATAGTCTCGGCCTGCAGTTTGCTTTTTCTTTCTAAACGACGAGTGCACAATGCTCAAATATGCGACATAAATGAACCCGATTGTTGGGATTGCAATCATAGGAGCATACAGTGAATTTCCTGTGAATATTGAAATGAAAACCGCCATGCATCCATAAATCGCAAAGAATATTTCCAAAAGAGTAGTTTTGGTGAAGGGCAACACATACTCTTTGTTTTTCCAGTCGTCGTTCTTGTTGACAATTCCAAACTTGGGAGTACGTAGGAACTCGTTCTTCCTCCCAAGAACTGCATCAAAGACTGCGACAGTATTGTTGACTGATAATCCTGTTGAGTAGAACATTAGGAAGAAAAACTGCTGTGCCTTTTCTCGCCATTTTTCGCCGCTCCATGTCTTGTTGATAATAATCAGGTAACCGCCTGGCCCCATCATAACATACAAAAATATTGAGATCAGTGGAGCCCAAAATACTGTATAGAGTTTGTAGTCCATAGCAAGAAGCATCGGAAATATTAGAAACTGAGCAAGGAAGAAAGGGTTTATAGCATGCCTTGTAAGTTGTATGAACGCTTGTGTCTTCGTTTCAATTGGGATGTTGCGACGGAGCATTACATCGCTCAGAAGTTTAAGCGCCACCTGTATCGAGCCCTTCGCCCATCGGAACTGCTGTCGCTTTGCCGCATTCATTTGCACTGGGAGCTCAGCGTCGACAACAACATCTTCCAGAAAGAGACACTTCCAACCCTTCATTTGAACCCTATAGCTGAGGTCAAGATCTTCGACAAGAGTGCTAATATGCCAGCCCCCTGCCTCGTTGATGCATGACGTTCTCCAGATACCGGCTGTGCCATTGAAGTTCATATAAAGGTGAGTAAGGCTCTTGGCCTTTTGCTCAATTAGAAAGTGCAGATCAAGCGCTACTGCCTGCGCCTCCGTAAGCGTAGAGTAGTTTTCATTAACATGGCCCCACTTGCACTGTACAAGACCGAGCTTGGGGTCTGAGTAGAAGTGTCCAATAGCACTCTTTAGGAACCATGTCGGTGGGATAAAGTCAGCGTCAAATATCGCAACAAATTCTCCCTTGGCATATTTTATGCCTTCTTTGAGAGCGCCCGCCTTGTAACCTGTTCGATCTTTTCGCCGCACGTGGACTATATCAAACCCTTTAAACTTGTACTCGTCGACAATTGATCTTATCAAGTCGACTGTGTCATCATCTGAATCGTCCAACACTTGGATCTGGAACTTATCTTTTGGGTAATCCATCCGGCAGACGGCGTCTATCAGGCGCTTTACAACATATTTTTCGTTGTAAAGCGGTAGCTGTATCGTGACTACTGGAAGATTGGTTGGAAGTTCTACTTTTTGGCGCATTTTCCTTTCATGACGAATATTGTTGCGAGATTGGTACGCAAGGTAGTAGAAATTGAGCGTGTATGCCATCAAGATCCAGCCAATGGCTAAGAATATGACGTAAAGAAATGCGCCTAGGCCGTACATGGTATCAGCTCTTTGAAGAGATGTCTCCCTGTATATTTATAGATACTTGCAATAGAAAGTTAGCTTTTGTTGAATATTTTTACTGCCTGAGGCGGACAGACATTTTCACATGCCATACAAAATATACAGTCTTTTTCTCTTATCATGAAAGCCTTTTTGTCAGATGCAGGATGGCCTGGCGTTTCAAGCCATTCGTAGACATTGACAGGGCAC
>JAICHI010000018.1 GCA_025922735.1 Nitrososphaeraceae archaeon
ACGTATAGGTTCGGGCCTTGACACACATGATTGACTTTTAAAGTAAGGCCTATTGACGACAGCGTATGCAAAGGGAGTTCAGGCATCGACACATCCACTTGGGGTCTTACAGAGTTTGAAGCAAAAACATCTTGACCGGATGTGCATTCATCCTAGCGAGTAACATTTTATACAATCTTGGCAAGCTTATTTGTGTCATGAAGACAGCGATTCTTGCGGGGGGTTATGGAAAAAGGCTAAGGCCCCTTACCGACACAAGACCTAAGCCAATGATAGAGGTCTTTGGTGTCCCAATTATCGAATGGCAGGTAAGATGGCTTAGAAAATTTGGTATGAAAGACGTTGTCATATGCGCGGGATATATGAAACAGCAGATAATTGATCATATTGGCAATGGCGCCAGATTTGATTGCCGAATCGAGTACTCATTCGAGGAGAAGGCGCTCGGAACCGGGGGAGCACTTTTGAATGCTAAAGAACTTCTTTCTAGCCAAGATTCATTTTTCGTATTAAATGGAGATATTCTTACAGAGCTTGATCCAAACAGGTTGAATATTGCGAATTCAAATACCCTTGCGGTTGTTCCTCTACGCAGCCAATTTGGACTGGTCGAATTTGATGAGAATTCAAAAGTCCGTGGATTTGTTGAAAAGCCAGAAATCCCTGACAGGTGGATTAATGCTGGCATATATCGCTTTACTCAAGAAGTTTTTAGATACCTGCCTCAAGAAGGCAACATTGAGGTTACTGCTCTGCCGGCGCTAGCGGAAGAGGCAAAGCTTCAGGGTGTGAAATACAAAGATGTTTTCTGGCGCTCAATTGATTCACATAAGGATATCGAAGAAGCATCCAAAGAGATGAAGGAAGCAAAACTATCATGAGAGTGCAAAAGTTGGGATACAGTCTCGGTCCCCTACTTTCCATGCGCGAGATTCTTCTATGCGCCAAGATGGCTGATCAGCAAGAAAATGTTGATTCATTATGGGTTCCGGAATCTTGGGGACGAGAATCATTTGCAACTCTTGGCGCCATCTCCCAAGTCACTAGAAAAGTAAGCCTAGGTACATCGATTATTAACATTTATTCAAGGACGCCTGCCATCGTCGCCATGGCTGCCACCACTCTTGATATGCTTTCAGATAACAGGACAATTATTGGTCTTGGAGCAAGCACTGCAGCCATTGTTGAAAACTGGCATGGTCTAAAGTTCAATAGGCCTGCCAGCCGTATGAAAGAGTATATTGAATGCCTCAGGCTCATGACCAGAGGGGAAAAGGTAAAATATAATGGTGAATTTTTCCAAATAAACAATTTCAAGATATTGCATCAACCCCAAAGGGCGAATATACCAATTTTTATGGCCGCTGTCAACAAGAAAATGGTCTCCATGGCATCGAAGCTAGCAGATGGCATATTATTGTATTTGAGGCCTCTTGAAGAATTGAAAAGGACCGCAACTGAATTAAAGCAAGCTACAAAAGGAAAAAGCTTTGAAATTGCTTGCTCGTTTATATGTGCGATATCAAACAAAGAGCCAGAAAAAGCTCGAGCTCGCGCAGCAACAACCCTTGCGTTTTACATCGCAGTTGGAGAGTATTATAGCAAGTTTCTTGCAGATAATGGCTTCAAAATTGAAGTTGAGGAAATAACTGCAGAATATAGAAAGGCCGGTGCAGATAATGCAGCAAAATATGTTTCTGACAGGATGCTTAGCTCGCTTGTAATTTGCGGTAGTAGCGAAGAGTGTAGAGAATCACTTTCAAAATTTCTTTCGACAGGAATTACGCTACCTATTATTCAGTTCAACCCTATAGGTGACTCAGAAAGCTCATTTAAGGAGATGCTATCAGCCTTCTAAAATGCGCAAGGTAGCAGTGTCCTCATGGGCAACCTCAACATTTACCAAAGGCTCAAAGATGTCTTTATTTGAGCTGGCCTGCGAGCCTTCCGTACAACTGATAAGGAGGAACCGTCTTTCTGCAAAGGAAATCGATGCTGTCTTGTTTTCTAGCTGTGCGACTGACCAGTACAGCTCTGCGATAATATCTGAAATGCTTGGTATACATCCAAAGATTACCTATCGTATAGACAATCTCTGTAACTCCGGCACTAATGCTGTAACTTCTGCTTTTGCAATAATTGCGTCTGGTTTGTGTGATACGGCGCTTGTGGTTGGCGCAGAAAAGGTAGACAGCCCTGGTAACAAGCTGTTGTGGGATGTTACTCGCGGATCGTTTATGTTTCCAGTACACTGGGCCGCAATATTTGCAAAAGCTCACATGAGAAGATATGGCACAACTGAAGAGCAGATGGCTAAGGTTTCTGTGAAGAACCATAAGAATGCCACTAAGAATCCTCACGCTCTTTTTGGAAAGGAAGTGGCCTTAGAAGAAGTGATGAATTCAAAAAAGATTGCATCTCCTATTAAGCTGCTAGACTGTTCTGCCCCTTGCGACGGCGCATCCGCGATACTATTAGTATCCGAAGAAAAGGCACGCAGCATCGACAATCCTGTCTTCATAAAGGGAATAGGACAGCAAACAACCTCAGCCAGCTTTGCAAAAGCGACAGCTGACCTCACAAGTATTGAGGCGGCCAAACGGGCCGCTCATTTAGCTTTTGAAATGTCACATACAAAACTATCGCAGATAGATGTAGCAGAACTCCATGATGCATTTACAATTCTCGAAATCCTGGCGTATGAAGACCTAGGATTTGCAAAGAAGGGCGAAGGCGGAAAATTTGTCGACCAGCAGCATATAGCGATAAATCCAAGAGGAGGTATAATTGGGTGCGGCCATCCTGTTGGAGCTACTGGTGTGGCCCAAGTTGCCGAAATCGCATCTCAACTCGCTGGGAAAGCAGGAAAGAGGCAAGTAAAGCACTGCAAGACAGGGCTTGTTCACAATCTAGCCGCAGCGGGGTCCTCAGCGTCAGTAGTTATCATGGGTGTGTGAAGATCAACTGCAGGAGTTCATAGAAAACTTGAAGAAGGGTGAATTTCGGCTGCCAGTGTGTAATTCGTGCAAGGCTAAAGTATGGCCACCGTCTCATTATTGCCCTCAATGTCTCTCAAAGACGTCACTTCGAAATATTGATACAAGGGGGACTTTGATACATTTCACAAAGTCATACGTCAAAGGCATAGAAGGTTGCTATGGTCTTGTTGAAATGTCCGGAATTAAACTCATTGGATCGTTTGACACTGTCGAATTGAGAGAGGGATTAAGGGTGAAGATGGTGACATGCGGCGTGAGGCCCGATGGCACTCCGTATTACTTTTTTGAGCCAATTAGGGGCTGACATTAATATACGCTAGCAAATAACCCTCTAGGATGTATACATATGAGTTATGATAGGTTCGTTGACGAGAGGCTCCTCACAAGCCGCGATGCTCTCAACAAGCTGCAGATCAAAATGAAAGTAGTTCAAATTGACGAAAATGCCCGTGATTTTTCACAGCGCTTTGGGCACAGGGTGCTTGTCCAGAAGGTACTTTTGACTATCAAGTACAATGATACTGAAGAAGTCGAAGAGAAGGAGCTAGACGTAGAGGAGATTGAAAAGAGGATAAAAAAAGAGAGGCTCTTTAGTTCTTCGAATCGGTGGCTTGCTTCAAGTGACATCAAGAATGGTTACGTTGTTGCAAGCCATCACCTCGATCTGCTTGCCGACGCGATTGCACTCGACATAATTTCGGTATGAAAATATTTCACAATTCGAGTTTTGAAAGATCACCATGGGAACATATTCTTCCATATCCAGGGTGTTTGCGCTAGAGCCTACGTAGGGCGCACGAAAAACACAGTTATGATATAAGAATTATGATGATAATTATAGCGCCGCTCGTCAGACTCGAACTGACGACCCACTGGTTAACAGCCAGTTAAGCTTCGAAGCACAATATCGCGCATCGAAATTGCTCTACCATGCTGAGCTAGAGCGGCGCACTAATACAGCAAATCCAAGGACAAAATAAATCTTTGGTCTTGCTTACTGCATACCTTCTTCTTTAGAGTATACGTAAAGGCCGTCGAGGAACACTCTTTGGTCTTTGCCTTTTGTCTTAGTTGATAGTTCAATGTTAGCAGCCGTCTGCGAGACATTTTCTAGACTTGGACCCTGGATGACGACATCCTCTCCCACGACGCTCACTTTAGTAGCGTCTCCTACTATTTTAGAAATCCTTGCCGACCTTTCGCCATAAAAGTTCTCGACATGTAACTCTTTGCCCTTAACTTTGACAGAAATCGGAAAGTGTGCAAATATGATTTTAAGTTTATATGTATAGCCTTTTTCAACACCTTTTATCATTGCTGCGATTAAACTGCGCGCGGTATTTGTCACAGCAAGGTCGCGCTTTCGCGTTCCATACGGTTTTATTGTTACCTTATTGCCCTGTACTGTCACTGTAGCTGGAAGCTTCGTGAAATCCTTCTTTACCGTGCCAAGTGTGCCTTTGACCTGTATGACGTTACCTTCCTTTTTTATCATGACACTAGCAGGAGCCTCAACTTCTGCCGATATTTCTTGCTCAATAGATGTAGCCAACCAAAACTCCTCCGAGATTCTGGGCCTGCGCTTCGTGGTGTGACATGATCCCTTTGCTGGTGGATACAAGAAGTATGCCCATTGTGTACGCCGGCAGGAACTGTCTTTCCCAACCAAAGTATCCGTTCTTTTTAACCGAAAAGCGTGGCGTAACAATGCCGCACTTGTTTATCTTGGCTAAAAGCTGAATTCTGAACTTGCCGGCTCTACCGTCGTCAATCTGCTCAAACTCTCCTATGTAGCGATGTTTTTGCATCACGCGCAGCACTTCACTCGCAAACTTGGATGCAGGTACCACTATGCACTCCCTCTTTCTCCTAGCCTCATTATTGAAAATGGTTGTAAAGAGGTTAGATAGAACATTTAATGCTGGCAATTTCTTCCTTCTTCACCTACTCGTATTTAGTAAATCCTATGCTATTGGCAACTTCTCTAAAGCACTGCCTGCAAAGCATCAAGTTGTATGTGCGGATCAGTCCATTATATGAACCACACCTTTTGCACCACCTTCCGCCCTTGCCATGAGCAAGCTTCTTTCTTCCTGTTACGTCATATTCTCTGGGCTTAGGCATCTATCTATTCAACCTCTACTCCATATTTCTGTTTAAAGAACTCAATTGCCTCTTCTCTGTTTATCCTGTGCATCTTGCCTATCTTGGCGCTCTTTCTGCTCTTCTTCGCAATCCTATATCCAGGCCTGTTAAGCACAATGTTAACATCCATTCCAAAGATGCCGATCTCGGGGTTGTACTTTGTACCTGGGATGTCAATGTGTTCATGTATGCCGACGGAGATATTACCATAATTATCAAATGATGACGCTTTGAGCACATTATTCTTCCCTGCTACGACGCGTTTTAAGAATTCAATTGCCGGTTCATGCCTGAGGGTCACAATTACGCCTATGGGTTCACCCTTGTGAATACCGAAGTCCCTGACACTTTTTTTCGCTCCACGTACAGCTGGCTGTTGATTTGTCAGCTCCAGCAGAGCATTCTTTGCTTTATCTATGGGCTCACCAGACCTCCCGACTCCAATGTTTATCACTACCTTATGAACCTCTATTCTTTTCATGTCATGTTGCTGCTGTATTTGTTCCTGGCTCAACTCAACTCACCCTAATCACTGGTCTGTCAGTTCCGACAGCCATTACCATTTCAACAGGCAATTCTACTGATTTATTTTCAAATGAAACAATTGCTCTCTTTGGAAGCGAGAATACCCCGTCCTGAATGTCTTCGATCTTCCCTACTGCGCCAGCATTTTCGCCTCTAATGATAAGTGCCGTCGCGTCCTTCTCAAAAGCAACATGGTTGATAATACCAACCGCCGGCAGGCTGATAACACAGCTATCGCCGACCTTTAGATTTTGGTCGCTTATGAGTGTCTTGCTATCATGGAAGCCGTATTGCGTCTTCTTGCCTCTAATACTAGTCTTGCTTGTAACTTTAATCAGCTTCAATCCTTTTTCTGCCTTCTCAACTGCAACTGGAGACAGTGACACTGAATTCTTTGGAACCATCCTGTATGCTTGGCCCATAGCTAGTTCCACTACGTCCATTAATCCAATAGCAAAGTTGGGATCGCGTCTTATCAGTCCATCCACTTTGACCTTACCTGCCTTCAAAATTCTATCTACTTCATATCCTGTGCTTGCAACCTTGAGCACATCACGCAGGACCATCCCAAGAGGGTAGGCCCTCTTCCCAGGATGAGGCCCTGCGTTGACTCTCATGACAAACTTACCCTCTTTTCTGTTAATAGTCCAGAAGGTGGGTGCTAGCTGTCTTTTTACTCTTGTGTCGCGACCTTTCTTGCCCATTATTCAGTATCTTCCTCCTTTTTCTTCTCTTTTGTTTCCTTTTTTTCGAGAGGCTCCGACCCAGCTTTAGTTGCTCCCTGGAGCTTTCTGGATCTATAGTTGTCATCAAGATTTAGGGAAATAACCATAACGTTTGAAGAAGGAATTGGTACTTTGACTTGACCTCCACGGATCTTTTCCCTTTGGATACCTTCAATGTGAAATGTCGCATGCTCAGTATTTACCTTTTCGACTTTTCCCTCGACTCCCTTGTATTCTCCTCGCATCACTCTGACAGAATCACCCTTGACCACACGTATGTTCTTTCTCTTATACTGTTCGCGCAATGAGTCCTCTAGTACAGCTCCAACCATCTTATCGCGCAGGTGCTTAGGAAGATGGATGAGTTTTGGATTAATACCTACCATAACTTTCACCTATACTATCATGCCCGCCAAGTTGGCTATTCTTGGCCACTTTTCTGCCGCCTCTGATGCTACTGGGCCCTTAATGTCTGTTCCTTTGATTTCACCTTCCTGCGTAACGAGAACTGCAGCATTGTCTTCAAAGGCTACACGCACACCGTTCAGCCTCCTTATTGGGTACTTCTGCCTCACGATGACTGCACCAAAAATCTGCTTGCGCAGCTCTCTCGGACCTTTCTTGACAGTCACAGTAACGAAATCGCCAACTGCTGCTGCTGGTTGCCTAGAGTGTCTTCCCTTGTATCTTGTCACTTGCGCAATGCGCAATATCTTCGCACCGGTATTGTCAGTGCACACTAGGTTTGCCGTAACAGGAAGGGCCCTTGTAATATAGGGGCGGAACTCCTCGACTCCCTTTGCTGAAACTGCTCTTGACTTAGCTCCTGCCGCCATCCTTTGTGTTCACCTCAATCACTACAAATGAAACTGTCTTCGCAAGCCGTCTGCACTCAGCAATCCTTACCTCCTCGCCCTCTTTGACCTCGAGGCACGGTGGAAGGTATGCATGCACGTTTGATTTGCTTCTCTGAAAACGCTTGTACTTTAAAACCCGCCTAGAGTATTCTCTTGATACTACAACCATTTTAGGCGCCTTTGCACTTGATACGATGCCTGCCAACAATTTGCCTCTTATGGAGAGTCTACCGTGGAATGGGCAGAACTCGTCTTCACAAGCCTTCCGAGGGGAAGCAACTGACACACCAATGTTTCTAACCATAATTTATCATATCACCCATTGTTTAACCGTGAAATACGATCCTCAGGTCTTCCTATCAATGCGGAACCACTTATAAAGCAAACGCAAGAAGAGGTTTGAAGCTGGAGCTTTTTTGCTGCCTTTTTAGCTACCTGCTTCATGATGGAATCTTTCCTTATGAATATTGTATTCTTTGTTTCAAATACAATCATGCCGGCCATACCCTCTAAAGTTGAATCTGAAGATTCAAGTATTTTTGTGCGAAGGCCTACGATCCCATTCGAGAGAACATTATTACAGTCTACAGTCATTTCTGCCCTTTTCTCTCGTTCATTATTGTCTTCATGCGAGCAATATCTCGCCGGAGCCATCGAATGCTGCCTGTCTGTTTCTTCAGAGTGCCCTTTGACTTTTCAACCTGAAGCTTTCCAAGATCTGTTTTGAGCTCGGCAAGCTTGTCATTCAGATCCTGATCGTTCATCTCTCGTAATGTCTTTAGCTTAAGTCTTGCCATCTTGCTGCTTACCTCCTTTTTCTTCTTCATCTGCTGCTGCAGGCGCCTGTTCATTTTTGGCGGATTCTTCCGTTTGAGGACTTGGCTGAGCTGCTGAAGCTTGTATGTCTGTCTCTCCATTCTTAAGTTCAAATTCCTGCGGTAGTGCTTCCTTGGATGCAATCCTCAGCTGGATCCCCATTAGGCCCATCTTGGTTAGCACATGAGAAAGCCCTCTCTTGACGATCTTATCAGAAATCTCGCCGCTCTTTGGTACAATGCCAATTGTATGTTTTTCAAAGTGAGCGCGCTCTGTTCTAAGCTTACCAGAAATCGTAACCTCAACTCCCAGCGCGCCCGCGCTCATTATTGTATTGAGCGACCACATGGCTGCTCGCCTAAATGCAGTGCCTCGCTCAATAAGCTGAGCAATCCTATTACACATTATCTGCGGATTAAGCTCAGGGTTTGGAATTTCAAGAACTGAAATCTGAGGGTTTTGCAGGCCGAACTTTTGCTCGAGCTTGGTCATGAGGTCCTTGATGCCAACGCCTTTTCTGCCAATGGCAAGTCCAGGCCTTGTAACGTAGACAGTTATCCTTGCCCCCACAGGTGTCTTTTGCACTTCAATGCCGCCATAGCCAGCGTCCTTGAGCGCTTCACCGAGAAATTCATTCAGCTCCATATTGCGAAAGTTATTTTTAATTACATTCTTGACTGCACTCATTCTCTATCGCTTGCCTCCTGTGCAATAATCTCTACATGAACCAAGATGTCAAATTTTGGACTTGATCTGCCCATTGCTCGCGGCTGAAACCGCTTGAGCTTTGTGCCTTTGTGCACGGCAGCACTCACGATTCGCAGTCTGTCAAGATCCATACCTTTGTATTCAGCATTGGATTCAAGATTGTCTAGAATTTTGAGGAATTCAGACGCTGCCTTTTTGGGGAATCTGCCAGCAAAAAATCCGTCACGGATGTTGGACCTATGCGCCACCTCGTTGTTGTAGCGCCTGTATGGAATGGCTTCTTTGCGAGACATAACATTCTCAAGTAACTCCCGTGCCTTTTCAATTGACCTACCTTTAATGGCAACAGCTATCTCCCGTGCATGCTTATGAGATATGTCTTTTTCGCGTATTGAAGCACGTACATGTTTTGTTTTATCGTAATTTTGAAAGGCATAACCAAACTGTGGCATATTTATCACTTCAGTGGAACATACAGGCTCGACCTAGAAGCGCCTACACCCGGTGTGCCGTGCTGAACACGCTTGTTTGTAATCGCATATTCACCAAGGTAGTGCCCAATCATTTCTGGCTTCATGTTAACCTGTACAAAATCCTTGCCGTTATGAACATAAATAGTCAGGCCAACCATGTCAGGAAGAATAATCATGTCCCGGGCATGTGTCCTCAACTGACCCTTGAGCTTGCCGTCTCTTGCAAGCTTGAGCTTCTCTCGAAGCTTTCTCTTTTCGTCATTCATGTAAGAACTGACGCGCTTATCAAGCGATCTGCGCTGTCTTGAATTGAGAAGTGGAAGCAGATTCTCTATTGAGAGAGATTGTAATTGTTCGGGACTGTAACCTTTAAATTTAAACTCACGTACCAATTAGATCACTCGATCTCTGGATTCCAAGGCCACTTTTAAATCTAACGAGAACAAAATAGCCCCTCTATACCAAAGCCAACTTTGTTGCAAGATCTCTTGCTCCTTCTGGGGTCTTGAACTTGACAAAGGCT
The DNA here is from genome assembly GCA_025922735.1 of Nitrososphaeraceae archaeon. Lineage (GTDB taxonomy): Archaea > Thermoproteota > Nitrososphaeria > Nitrososphaerales > Nitrososphaeraceae > Nitrososphaera. The sequence continues at coordinate 9,772 of JAICHI010000018.1, forward strand.
TTCTTGCCCCGAATTGTCCTTGTAGTGTTGACCTCCTCGATGTCAGCTTCATAGAGGATATTGATGGCCTCAATGATCTGGTTCTTGGTAGCCTTTTCTGTTACAATGAAAGCAAGCTTGTTCTCTTTTTCTATCTGGTTGAATGTCTTCTCTGTAACATATGGGGCCAGTATCATAGCTGCTGCTTGCTCTGAAGTCATATCGCTTCTTCGACTAGGCTCAGCTGCTTGTTTCTTTTCTGCTATCGGTGTTGGCTCTGTTGCTCTTTCCTTGCTCACTTTCGAATGACCTCCAATAACTTATGCATAGGTGCCTGCACGCTTTTCATGTATTCAATTGCCCTCTGAGAAAAGATTGTTAGCCTTATTGGCTTTGAGCCGGGCACAAGATCAACGATACTTATGTTTCTGGCATGCTTTATGTCAATGCCGGGTATTGACCTGGAAAGTGCGACAACTTTAGAGTCATCTCCAACAATAATGAGGGCGCTTGTTCCAGAGCGAGTTGACCTTCCCCTGCGCCTGGGGGTCCCTGATCTTGCCTTTCGCGCGAGACTTGCCCGAGCAATGTCATCTCCAAGCCCAAGACGTATCAGCACGTTCTTCAGGTCCTTGGTTTTTGCTATTGATTCAATTTCGTTTGAAACAACTAGAGGAAGTTTGACCTCATCACCTATCTTGTGGCCACGCCTTTGTACCAGCTCCTTCTTGGCAGTGACTGCTATTGCAGAGCAAAGACCGAGTTGTTTTTCTTTGTGGTTGATTTTTTTGTAAATGATTTTCCAAGACTCTGGGGGGTGGGCAACTCGTCCGTGCCTTACACCAGCAACACCTGCAGCCTGGCCTGCCCTAGGAAAGCCTTCTCCTCGAGCCCTTGCAAGGCGGGCAATGCCAAGCCCTGTGTTGCGGGACTCCGCGCTGACCATCTCGCCGGCTGCTGGATAACGTCCCTGTCTTTGGTATGAATGCGAAAGGACGTTCACGTATACTTTATGAATCACTTCAGGTCGGTATGGGGTATCAAAAACTGCAGGTAGTTCTATCTCAGCAGATTCTGTGCCATCTAGTCCAATAACTTTGGCTTTCATTTAACAACTACCTCCAGGACTTTTGGCTCAAGCACCTTCTTCGACACACCGCGTATTGGCTGTCTCATCTTTACCAACCGCTTTGGAACACCTGGGACTGAACCTCTTACTACAATGTAGTCGCCCTTGACTAGTCCAAAATGCTTAAAGCCGCCTGGGGGATTTATTGAGTTCTGTGCATCCTTGTCGGTGTTTGAGATTATCAGTATACGCTTATTATATTCAGTTCTCTGATGGAACCCCCTCTGGCCCTGCCTAGCGACCGTATACATAACTACCGCGGGTGAGATGGGGCCCAGTGTACCTACCGCTCGGACACTTTTTCTTGATTTGTGTTGTTTTCTCTTAACACCAAACCTAGTGATCGGGCCTTCTATTCCTTTGCCACGGGTAATGCCAAACACGTCGATATTCTGTCCAATTTGGAAGACATCAGTATTTCTTATTTCCCTTCCCAGAAGGCTTTTTACATAGTCATATTGCGACCTAGGGTCCTTGCCAGAAACTGCTACTTCAAAAACGAAAGGTACTTTTTGTCCAAGGCCAATTGAATTTGGAGAGATTGCAACAATGGCCATCACGTCACTTGCACTCTCAAGGAGTGATTCTGCCTTTGAAATTCCATCATCAGTACTCTTGGCGTCAAATTTGCGCGACAGCTCTTTTGGCAGATCCTTGGCATAGAAGTCAAATATGGCGTGCTGACCGTAGAGATCGCGTGTGTAACCGCGAATACCGATAATCTTAATGGGTGGCGTAGCAATTACAGTTGCAGCATTCAACAACTGCTTTCCAAAATTTGGAGTCTTCTCCCTATCGTCGACTGTCAAGATATGAATGCCGCCAGCTTTGAAACCTGCAAAACCTAAAAGAGAGCTCTTTTCTGTTACAAGCTGGGGCCAAGTTCTCACCCTCGCCTCCAGACTCTTAGCTCTTGCTCTTGGTCTAAAAGCAATGCTACCCCTTCTTGGGGCACTATACTTACGATGACCCATAGATACTGCACCACACTGCCTCTCCCTTTAATAAGTTATTTGACCCCGAGGAGATGATAACTGCGAATGGCTAAAAGCAAAAATCTGGAGAGTAGATAAGCATAATACATTTCCTCAGATTGTCACATCGCGGTGGACGGAATACGATTAATACAGAATATGCGCAGACACACATATACGTCCCTGTTGCAGGCAACCAGTGCCGCCCATATTTCAGACCAGATTCTTACGGCTTATGGTCTAAACTCTTGTGCAAATTGAATTCATTGTTAGACTTGAACAATTTGTCACATGTATGGCAGACAAAGGGCTGAGCTATCCCGAGCGTGTAGCACCATCTAGAAAAAATAATGGTAGAGCATATGTGATGATTGTTTTTGCAGCGTGAACGTTTTTGTTGTGGATTTAACACCTCAAAAAAAGCGTCTTTTGAACTCAGTCGACATTTTTTGCTTATTTACTAAAATCTATACTTGGCCTGTCTAGGCTTTATGATATCCCAATTAAGCAGCTTCCGCATTATTCAATGCCTCCAAACACAAGTGCAAGTCATTCCTATCTTTTCTTCGGTTTTATTCTATGGAATATGTAACTTCCAGCTTTGCCTTTTCTGTATCTCTATGTGATACTCTGAAGACCTTATTTGGTCCTGCCCCCATGCTCAGTTGATTGTAAAGTGCTATTCAATATAGCTAGAGTTCCAAGTACTGCTTCTTCGAGTCGTACAGTTTCAGTGCCTTGATTTGGAAACATGTTTACAACATATTCGTAGGGCTTGATGCTGGCACCTTCCTTAGCAAGGATGTCATGAAGACCGTGCTTGGGTGCTCCAAATGCAACCAGAATGTTCTGGACATTTTTGGCGTGTTCAGCAAGCCCGGTCTCGATGTTTTTGAAGTAGCGGCCCTTTCT